>JBEBCR010000265.1:0-5136 GCA_041157565.1 Planctomycetota bacterium
CTGTAGTTGGCGGTCTGGCCCGCGAAGGGCGCGCTCGGTCCGCTCCAGGCGTGCACCAAGCCGGCCCCGACCGTGACGAGCACCGCGCAGGACACCCCCGCGCCGGCCAAGGCCAGCAACCGGCGCCTCGCTCGTCCGCCGGACGGCCCGCTCGGATCTCGGCCAGCGCACGACGCTGGATGGCTGGACGGCCCATTGTCGTCGCCGTCGTGGCCCACCGAGCCGCATTGCGGGCGTCGCGCGACTTGCGCTTCGAGGCGCGGCGCGCCGCGCTCGTTCCCATCCTGCCTCATGACGTCGATCATTCCTTTATGCTTCGATTCCATGCGTGTTTCCTCTTGGCCGTCCTTGGCTGTTGGTTGGTTCTTGGTTCTTCGCTATGGCGTGGTTTGCCGCGTCGTTCGTGCCGAACCGCCAACGCCGGAGTGGTGATGGCGGAGTCGTGATGCCCGATCGCTCGTCGCCGGATGGGGGGGCGACCGCTCAGAATGTCCCGCCGAAGCGGGAGATCTCGTTGCTGCTGTTGACCACCTCGCATTCCCAACACGTCGCGCGTCCGGATCCCGCGCGCCGGCCGCTGAAGGCGCCGGAAGTCAGATCGTTCGACGGCGGGTTCGCCTCCGCGTACACGGCGCGCGTCAATTGCTCGCCAGGGTCCACCTCCCAGTCGCCGTCGCGGTCGTCCCAGAAACGGCAGTCGACCTTCTTCAGCGGCGGGCAATCGGGGTCCAGCACCTGGGCCCGCACGCCGCTGCCGTGGAAGCGGTATTGGTCCATCTCCACTTCGAGCCTGAAGATGCCGTAGCAGTCGGTCAGGCCGATGGCCCCGCTCGATTGGCAGCCACCAGCCACCGTCGCCACAGCCGCCATGGCCAGCCCGCCCACCAAACGCGCCCTCGGGCCCGTAGGATTCGACCTGCACGCCGTGACTTGATCGTCCATCGTCTTTGCTCCCCTTGTTGTCGTATTCGTGGTTGGCTTCGCCCTCGAGAGCGCGCGTGCGCGCGTTCCGACCCACCCTCGGACCGGCGCGGCGCCAACCACCGCGCCGCCTCCCTCCACCCTCCCTGACGCGCGGCGCGAGCGCGGCGTGGCACCCAACGACTAGAATCCGGCGCCAAGCATGGACCGCCTCGTCTTCGATACGCATCCCGAACGCCTCGCCATCGCGCGCCTCGCTCCGGACGCCGCCGTGCCGTCGTGGTGCGGGGGAGCTTGGACCACGGTGTCGCGCACGCGAGCCGAATTGTCGGTCATCTGCGCGCAAGCCTTGGTGCCGTCCGATGCGCGCCACGAACGCGACAAGGTCGCCTTCGGCATCGCCGGCGTCGTGCCCATGACGACCATCGGCTTGCTGGCGGCGTTGTGCCGCGCCTTGGCCGACCAGTCGGTGCCGGTCTTCGTGGTGTCGACCTACGACACGGATTGGCTGCTGGTCTCGGCCGAGAACCACGCCAAGGCCAAGGCGGCGCTCGAGGAGCTCGGCCACGAGGTGCGCGGCGCATGTCCATCCGCCTGACGCTGGCGCGCGCCGTGCCGTGGCTCGTCGCCATGGCGCCGATCGGGGCGACGCGCGCGCAGGGTGCCGTGGCCGACTCGGCCGCCGAGCACGTGCGCGTCGAGCACCTCGGCGCCGTGGACGCCGCGTGGCAAGGGCAGGTCTTCCGGACCAGCGTGCGCGTCTTGGTCGACGATCGTTGGTTGCGCGAGCACGCTCTGCAGCCTTTCGGCCGCGATCTCGGCCTGCCCTTGCAGGTGCAGGCGCCGTGGCTTGGCGGCGCGGAGGGGTTCGAGGCCGTCGCCGAGGAGGGCGCGAGGAACGGACCCACCTTCGCGCTGGGCGAATCCGTCGAGCGCTTCGATCGCGTCGCGCCGCGACTCGTCGACGGCCGCGAGTGGACGGCGTACGAGCGCGACTTCGCGTGGCGCGCGCGTCGTCCGGGCGAAGCGCGCTTCGAAGCGCCGCTCTTGCGCGTGGCGTGGTCGCCCGGTTGGCGCGACGACGCCTTCCAAGGCCGGCAACCGCTCGATCGGCGCGACGAGCTCCTGCGCGGGGCGGATCTCGTCGTGCGCGTCGACGAACCTCCCGAGGAGGGCCGTCCATTGGAATGGAGCGGCGCCGTCGGCGCCTGGTCCGTGCTGGCGCGCCTCGACCGCGAGCAGGCCGAGCAGGGCGCCGAGGTCGCGCTGGAGCTCTTGGTCTCGGGCGAGGGCGCCGTGGAAGCGCCGCGGCCGGACGCGCCGCGGGAACTGCGCGGACTGCGCGTGCTCGCCCAATCCTCGCGGCCCATCGAGGGCGGGGTCGCGCACGCCTGGCAACTCGCCTGCGATCGCGCCGGCCGCGCCTCCGTCGTCCCGCCGCGCGTAGCGTGGTTCGACCCCGAGTCGGGTCGCTACGCGACGTCGAGCGTCGAACCGCTCGAGCTCGTCGTGGTCCCCGCGCCCGGCGCGGGGCGGGACGCGGCGCCCGAGGATCGCGCGCCCGTCTTCGTCGTCGCGGGTTGGATGAAGCTCGCCGCCGCCGCCGCGCTCGCGGCGTCGTGCGCCATCGCTTGGTTCGTCGCGCGGCGCCGCGCGTCGTAGCGCAGCGCTACTTGCGCGCCGCGAAGCCCCACTCGAGGACTCCGAGGCGCTCCAACTGCTCCTTGGCGCGCGCCGATCCTTGCAGCGCGGCCTGCTCGATCCACTGCCGTGCGAGCTCCTTGTCCACCTCGACTCCGTGGCCGGCGAGGTGGCACAAGCCCAGCATGTACTGCGCTTCGGCGTCGCCGCGCTCGGCCGCCTTCCCGAGGAGGTACGCGCCGCTCGGCGCGTCGTACTGCATGCCTTCGCCCGTGAGCGCGCAGATGCCGAGCATGCGCGTCGCCGCGGAGTCGCCGTCCTTGTCGGCGAGCCGCCATAGTTCGACGGCGATCGCCGGTTCGCGCGCCACGCCTTCGCCGAGGAAGTAGGCGCGCGCGAGCCGGCCGCGCACGCGCGTCTCGCCGCCGAGCGCCGCCATGCGCCACCAACCCACGGCTTCCGCCTTGGCCTTCGCGTCCGCGCGCGGATCGCTCGCCAGCAGGTCGCCCAGCACGGCTTGCGCGGACGGATCGCCCTGGAAGGCGGCGCGACGGTGCCAGCCCTTGGCGGCCTCCGTGTCGCGCGTGCGCAGGCCCATGCGGAACTGCGCGGTCGGCAAGCCGGCTTCCGCCGCCAGCCGCAGGTGCTTCTCGGCCTCTTCGGCGGACTTCGGCAGGTCGCACTGGCCGAGGTCGTACCAGGTCCCCACGGCCTCGAGGGCCTCGGGATCGCCGAACGCCGCCGCCTCGAGCACCGAGTCCTTGGTCCATTGGCCCCAAGGCCGCGAGGCGCGCAGCTGCCCGTCCCAGCCGCGTCGCGCGGCCTCCAACTGCAGGCGCGCGAACAACGCGTCGCGCGGCGGGTCTTCGACGAGACCGAGCTGCTTCAGGCGCAGGAAGGCCGTCCAGCCGATGGAGGGACTGTCGACCTCGACCGCCGCCATGCAACGCACGACCTGCACGGGCGCGAAGGTGGGGGCCTGCGCGACCAGCTCCTCGCTCTGCTTGAGGAACGACCACAACAGCCGGGCGCGGTCTTCGATGAGCTCGGCCTTGTCGGCTTGCTCGACGATGGCCTGCAGCTTGGCCCACAAGGCGGCCGATTCCGGCGACAACGACGGCTTGGACTTGGTCGAGGCGGCGCCCTGCTTGGCGAGGAGTTCGATCGTCGCCCCCATCGACTTCAAGCCAAGTGCCTGCTCGTCGTTCGCCAAGGCGTGGGCGGCGGCCAAGGCCGCGCGGGCTTCGTCGAAGCGTTGCAGGCGCGCCAGCACGAAGGCCTTTAGCACATGGCCCTCGAGCTTCGCGCCCTCGAGCCCGATGGCGGCCTCGGCGTGGCCGAGGGCTTCCTCGAGCCGTCCGGCGGATTCGGCTTCGGTCGCCCGCGCGCAGGCCTGGGCCCAATCCGACGCAACCGGCACAGGAGCGACCTGCGCTCCCGCCGGCGACGCATCCTGCGATGCCTTGGCCGAGCCCCCCGGGGCAAGGACCGCGAGGGCGGCGATGAAGGCCGGCAGCAAGCGCGCACGCATGGGCACGAGAAGTCTACCCCCGAAGTCGGGAAGGGGACGACCGGGCCCGGCTCCGTATCTGTCGCAAACGCTTGACACAACGCCCCGCAAGCCCGATCGGCGTGGAGTAGTTTTCCTTGAAGCGTCCGTAGCCCGGCTTCGAGCCGCCCACCGACGCGCCCATCCCCCCCTGTCACCCCACCCTGAGCGCGCCTCTTGCGCGCCTCGACCATGCGTTCCTCCCTTGGAATCCCGGTGCGGCCGCGTTCGCGGCGGTTGCAGTTGCTGCTCGTCGCCTGCCTTTGGCTGTTCCTGCCGTCCTGCAAGACCTGGCAATGGGACGTCGAGAAGCAGCCCATGCAGGCCGTGATGGTGAAGTTCAAGTCGCCCGAGGGGGCCCAGGTGCACATCGACGACGAGTTCATGGGCACGATTCCCTGCGAGGTGGCTGTCAACACGCTTTCCCCGCACAAGCTGCGCATCGACATGGACCGCGAATCCGTCGCGAAGCTCGGGCTGGTGGAGCAGGAGCTCGTCATGGTCGACGCCCGCGCGAAAGCCCGGCGGCACGTCCTCGGGACCAAGGATCTTCCGTACGTTTCGCTCTTTGGTTCCTTCGAAGTCAGGCCGTCGGGCAAGAACCCGACCATCGCCCCCACCGACGCGCAGTTGGCCGACTGCATCGCCGCTCGCAACGCCGAAAAGATCAAGCTCGACATCAAGGACCCGGCCAACACGACGTTCTCGATGGCCGGCGGCCTGGGCTTGAGCGAGTCGCTGTCGGTGGTCGGTCCCGGCGAGTACGAGTCCTCCTTGTACGGAGGGGCGCTCAGGGACGACGTGGCGCTGACATGGCTGGGGTTGATCATCCTGATGGTGGGCGTCTTCGCGCTGCTCACCTCGGCCGCGCCGACTTCCTCCACCTACTACCTGCTCTGATTTCCCCGACGAACACGGCGCCTTGGCGTCATCCACGGACATGAAGATCCACACCCAGAACCTGTTCGCCTTGGCGGCGGCTTGCTGCTGCACCTTCGGATGCGTCGGTCCCTCGCGATCGATCA
>JBEBCR010000266.1:0-27495 GCA_041157565.1 Planctomycetota bacterium
CTGAGCTTCCACAAGAACACGGTGCGCGCCAAGTCCGGCGCGGCGGCCTATGGCTCGCCCGGCTCGCGCCTCGAGGTGATGTGGCCCAACGGCATGCACGTCGTGCAGTTCGGCCACGGCTCGGGACTGGTCGGTTCGCCCAGCCGCGGCGAGCCGAGCTACATCCTGCGCCAGGTCGAGCGCGCCGAGATCCACTTCAAGGACGGCGAGGAGATCGAGCTGCTCGGCGGCGGGCGCCTGTCCAGCTCCGGCGGCCCGTTCCTCGTCTCGCACGTGCGCGAGCGCATCCTGCGCGTCGAGAACCGCGGCAAGGACGCCGGGCGGCTGGCCTTCCGCGACGAGGTGTTCGAGCTCGATCCGGGCATGCGCGTGGACTTGGCGTTGTTGTCGGTGGGGGGCGCGCCCTTCACGCCCGACCCCGCGCTGCAGACCGTGCAGGGCCCGGGCTTCCCGCTGCAGCACGTCGGCGCGGTCGAGGTCGAGCAGGGGCCGGAGGGCCTCGTGGCGCGCGCCTCGGGCTCGCACGAGATCCACGCGCTGGGCGTGCGCGTGCAACTCGACCGCGACGAGAGCGCGAGCTTCGCCTCGTGCCCGCCGCCCCCGCCTCCGCCGCCCCCGCCGGTGGAGCCTGTCAAGAAGCCTTGACGTGACGAGCTCCGCGCCGCCGCGCGGAGGGACCAGGCAGCGCGAACGATGACGGAACAAAGGACCTTCCCCGATCCCGCCTCGAAGCCGCCGCGCGCGCTCGTCACGGGCGGCGCCGGCTTCCTCGGCAGCCACCTGTGCGAGCGCTTCCTCGCCCGCGGCTGGGAGGTCCTGTGCATGGACAACCTCGTGACGGGGGACATGCGCAACATCGAGCACCTCTTCCGGGAGGAGCGCTTCCACTTCGAGAAGCGCGACGTCACCGAGCACATCCACGTGCCCGGGCGGCTCGACGCCATCCTGCACTTCGCCTCGCCCGCGTCGCCCATCGACTACCTCGAACTGCCGATCCAGACGCTCAAGGTGGGCAGCCTCGGCACGCACAAGGCGCTGGGGCTGGCGCGCGAGAAGAAGGCGCGCTTCCTGCTCGCCAGCACGAGCGAGTGCTACGGCGACCCGCTGGTGCACCCGCAGGCCGAGGACTACTGGGGCAACGTCAATCCCGTCGGGCCGCGCGGCGTGTACGACGAGGCCAAGCGCTTCGCGGAGGCCATGACGATGGCCTACCACCGCTACCACGGCCTCGAGACGCGCATCGTGCGCATCTTCAACACCTACGGGCCGCGCATGCGCCTGCGCGACGGACGCGCCCTGCCGGCGTTCATGGGCCAGGCCCTGGCCGGCGAGCCGATCACCGTCTTCGGCGACGGCTCGCAGACGCGCTCCTTCTGCTACGTCGACGACCTGGTCGAGGGCATCTGGCGCCTCTTGCATTCCGACGAGGTGCTGCCGGTCAACATCGGCAACCCGCGCGAGATGACCATCCTGCAGTTCGCCGAGGCGGTGCGGCGCATCGTCGGCTCGGCCTCGCCCATCGAATTCCGGCCGCTGCCGGTCGACGATCCCAAGGTGCGTCAACCAGACATCTCCAAGGCGCGCCGGCTGCTCGGCTGGGAGCCCAAGGTGGAGCTCGAGGAAGGCTTGCGGCGCACGCTGGACCACTTCAAGCGGCGCATGTCGGAGGGCCGCTAGCCCATGTGCGGCATCGTCGGGGCCGTGGTGCGCGCGGGTTCGGTGGTGCCGGGCCTCGTGCAAGGGTTGCGCACGCTCGAGTACCGCGGCTACGACTCGGCGGGCGTCGCCGCGTCGTCGGGCGCGGGGATCGCGATCCGCCGCCGCGCCGGGCGCATCGAGAAGCTCGAGGAGGCGCTGGCCGACGGGTCGTTGGCGGGCGCGACGGCGGGCATCGGGCACACGCGCTGGGCGACGCACGGCGCGCCCTCGGACACCAACGCCCACCCGCACTGCGACCGTGAGGGCCGCATCGCGCTGGTCCACAACGGCGTGGTGGAGAACCACGCGGAGCTGCGGGCCGAACTGGCCGCGCGCGGCGTGGCCTTCGCCAGCGACACCGACACCGAGGCGCTGGCGCACCTCGTGGGGCTGGCGTTGTCGGAAGGGCGCGGGCTCGTGGACGCGGTGCGCGCCGCGCTGGCGCGCGTGCGCGGCTACTACGCCATCGCCGTCCTGGCGCACGAGGGCGGCGCGCCGCGCCTCGTGTGCGCCCGCAACGGCCCGCCGCTGGCCGTGGCGCTCAAGGAGGGCGAGTCGTGGCTCGCCTCCGACGTGCTGGCGCTCCTGCCGCACGCGCGCGAGGTCGTGTTCCTCGAGGACGGCGACGTGTGCGAGTTGTCGCCGGGCCGCCTGCGCGTGCTCGACGCGCAGGGCCGGGAGGCGCGGCGCGAGCCGCGCCGGCTCGACTGGGACGCCGAGACCGCCGCCAAGGGCGCCTTCGAGCACTACATGCTCAAGGAGATCCACGAGCAGCCCGACGTCCTCGCCCGCACGGCCTTCGACCGCGTCGACGAGGCGCGCGGCGACGCGCTGCTCGACGGCGCGTGCTTCGGGGACGAGGCGCTGCGCGCGGTGTCGCGCGTGTCGATCCTCGGCTGCGGCACGGCGCTGCACGCGGGGATGATCGCGCGCTACATGATCGAGGCGCTGGCGCGCGTGCCTGTCGACCTCGACTACGCCAGCGAGTTCCGCTACCGCGATCCGGTGGTGGAGCGCGGCACGCTGGCGCTCGCCATCAGCCAGTCGGGCGAGACGGCCGACACCTTGGCTGCGCTCAAGGAGGCTTGCGCGCGCGGCGCGCGCGTCGCCTCGATCTGCAACGTGGCCGGCTCGACGCTGGTGCGCGAATCCGAGGGCTGCATCCTCACCAAGGCCGGGCCGGAGATCGGCGTCGCCAGCACCAAGGCCTTCACCGCGCAGGTGGCGGCGGCGTGGCTGTTCGCGGTGCGCCTGGCGCGCGCGCGCGGCGCCATCGACGAGGCGACGGGCAGGCGGCACCTCCACGAGCTGCGCCTCTTGCGGCCCAAGATGGAGCAGCTGCTCGGCCACGGCGCCGTGGACGCGGTGCGCGGCATCGCCGAGCGGCACCTGTCGCAGAAGGGCTTCCTGTTCCTCGGTCGCGGCATCAACTTCCCGGTGGCGCTGGAGGGCGCGCTCAAGCTGAAGGAGATCAGCTACGTGCACGCCGAGGGGTACGCGGCGGGGGAGATGAAGCACGGGCCGATCGCGCTGATCGAGCCGTCCATGACCATCCTCGCCGTCGCGCCCGCCGGGGCCACGGCCGAGAAGACGCGCTCGAACATCGAGCAGGTCAAGGCGCGCGGCGGGCGCGTGGTCGCCGTGGGATCCGACGCGGCCTCGCTGGACCTCGGCGAGGAGCGCGTCGCGGTGCCCGAGTGCCCCGAGATCCTCTCGCCGCTCCTGAACGTCGTGCCCCTGCAGCTCGTCGCCTACCACGTGGCGCGCCTGAAGGGCTGCGACATCGACAAGCCGCGCAACCTCGCCAAGAGCGTGACGGTGGAATGATGGCGCAGACCATCCTCGTGACCGGCGGAGCGGGCTTCATCGGATCGCACGTGTGCGAGGCCTTGCTCGCGCGCGGCGACCGCGTCGTGGCGCTGGACAACTTCAACGACTTCTACGACCCGGCCATCAAGCGCCGCAACTGGTCGGAGGTGCGGCGCTCGGGCGGCGCGCGCGCGCTGCTGGCGACCGGCGACATCCGCGACGCCCTGCTCGTCGAGCGCCTGTTCGCCGAGCACGCCTTCGACGGCGTGGTGCACCTCGCCGCCATGGCGGGCGTGCGGCCGAGCCTCAAGGATCCGCTGCACTACGAGGACGTCAACATCCGCGGCACGCTGACCCTGCTCGAGGAGGTCCGGCGCAGGCGCGGCCTGCGCTTCGTGTTCGCCAGCTCCTCGTCGGTCTACGGCGACCACGACCGGAGCCCGTTCAGCGAGTCGCACGACGTGCGCCGCCCGGTCTCGCCCTACGCGGCCACCAAGTTGTCGGGCGAGCTGCACTGCTTCACCTACCACCACCTGTACGGGGTGCCGGTGAGCGCGCTGCGCTTCTTCACCGTGTACGGCCCGCGCCAGCGGCCGGAGATGGCGATCCACAAGTTCGTCGCCGCCTGCCACGACGGCAAGCCGGTGCCGTTCTACGGCGACGGCCAGACGCGGCGCGACTACACCTACGTCGACGACATCGTCGATGGCGTGGTGCGCTCGCTGGACCACTGCGCCGGCTACGAGATCTACAACCTGGGCGAATCGGCGACGACCTCGCTCTCGCAGCTGGTCGAGTGGATCGGCGAGGCCGTCGGGCGTCCGGTCCCGCTCGATCGGCAGCCGATGCAGGACGGCGACGTGCGCCTGACTTGCGCCGACATCTCCAAGGCGCGCGCCAAGCTGGGCTACGCGCCTTCGACCGACGTGCGCGCCGGCCTCGCGCGCTTCGTGGCCTGGTACCGCGCGGCCAACGGCGTCGCCTGACCCGCCGTCGGCGCGCTCCGCGGGCGCATCCTTCGGATTCGGCGCCCTTGGCGCGCGGAAAACCCTTCGCGGAGCGGGTTTGGGCCGTTGCCGGACTCAAGTCGCGGGCCTACCATTCCGACACGAGAGGCCCGTCGCCGCGCGCGCGGGCTCCCCCCGGTCCGCGTGGCCGGCCTGACACCCCCTCTGCACAACGAAAGCACCGGACGCACCATGAAAGGCGTCATCCTCGCCGGCGGCCTTGGCACGCGGCTCCATCCGCTGACCAAGATCACGAACAAGCACCTGCTGCCGGTCTACGACCGGCCGATGATCTACTACCCGATCGAGGCGATGGTCAACGCCGGCATCACGGACATCATGATCGTGACCGGCGGGCGCAAGTCCGGCGACTTCCTGTCGCTGCTCGGCAACGGCAAGGACTTCGGGCTCAAGCACCTCAACTACACCTACCAGGAAGGGGAGGGCGGCATCGCCGAGGCGCTGGGCCTCGCCGAGCACTGGGCCGCGGGCTCGCCCGTGTGCGTGATCCTCGGCGACAACATCATCGAGTGGAACATCAAGGCCGCCGTGGCCGACTTCCACGCCCAGAAGAAGGGCGCCAAGATCATCCTCAAGGAAGTCCACGATCCCGAGCGCTTCGGCGTCGCCACCGTCAAGGACGGCAAGGTCGCCAAGATCGTCGAGAAGCCCAAGCAGCCCGAGTCGAACTACGCCGTGATCGGCATCTACCTGTACGACGGGCGCGTGTGGGACATCATCAAGACCTTGAAGCCCAGCGACCGCGGCGAGCTGGAGATCACCGACGTCAACAACTGGTACATCCAGGACGGCACGATGTCGTACGAGGTGCTCAAGGGCTGGTGGACCGACGCCGGCACCTTCAAGAGCCTGCACTCCGCCGCCTCGCTGGTGGCCCAGGGCGGCGCCAACAAGATGGGTTGAGGGCGCCGCGCGCCTCCCAAGTGGGTCCTCGACCATGAAGCGCGTGCTCGTCACCGGCGCGAGCGGGATGCTCGGCAGCCAGCTCGTGCTCGACGCTCCGTCGGGCGCGGTCGTGGTCGGCACGGACCTGCGTCCCGACGCGCCCGTGGCCGCGCCGGGCGTGGACCTCGCCGAGCCCGCGGCCGTGCGCGCGCTGTTCGACGCCCACGGCCCGTTCGACGCGGCGCTGCACTGCGCCGCGTGGACGGCCGTCGACCTCGCCGAGGAGAAGCCCGCCGAGGCGCGCCGCGCCAACGCCACCGCCTGCGAGGTGCTGGCCGCGGAGTGCGCGCGGCGTTCCACGCGCCTCGTCGCCGTCTCCACCGACTTCGTCTTCGACGGCACGGCCTCGACGCCGTACTCCGTCGACGCGCCCACGCATCCGGTGTCGGTCTACGGGGCGACCAAGCTCGAAGGCGAGCAGGCGATCATGCGCCTGCACGGCGCCGGGTCGGCCATCGCGCGCACGCAGTGGCTCTACGGTCCGCGCGGCAAGCACTTCCCCGGCACGATGCTGGCGCTCGCCAAGGACAGGAAGCACCTCAAGGTGGTGCACGACCAGGTCGGCTCGCCGACCTCGACGCTGGAGTTGTCGCCGGCCCTGTGGGACCTGGCGCGCTCGGGCGAGACGGGCGTCTTCCACGCGGCCTGCGAAGGACAGGCCAGCTGGTTCGAGTTCGCCTGCGAGACCCTCCACCTCGCCGGCGTCCAAGGCGTCGAGGTCGCGCCCTGCACGACGGCCGAGTTCCCGCGCCCCGCGCGGCGTCCGGCCTACTCGACGCTCGACTGCTCGCGCCTCGCCAAGCTGCGCAAGAAGAGCATGGCCCACTGGCGCGACGCGCTCGCGCGCTACCTGAAGGAGACCTGATCCATGCACGACATCCCCGACCAGCCTTTCGACGCGGCGCAGGGCGTCACCGTCCTCGTCACCGGCGGCGCCGGCTTCATCGGCACCAACTTCGTGCAGATGCTGGCCGAGATCCGCCCGGACTGGCACATCGTCAACCTCGACGCGCTGACCTACGCCGGCAACCTCGAGAACCTCGAGGGGCTGCGCGGCAATCCGCGCCACCACTTCCTGAAGGGCGACATCACCAGCGACGAGGACGTCGACAAGGCCTTCGCGGCCTGCAAGGCGCGCGGCGGCAAGGTCTGCGTGGTGCACTTCGCCGCGGAGAGCCACGTCGACCGCTCGATCCTCTCGGGACGTCCGTTCGTGCTGACCAACGTGCTCGGCACGCAGGTGCTGCTCGACCACGCGCGCAAGCACGGCGCGATGCGCTTCGTGCACGTGTCGACCGACGAGGTGTACGGCACGCTCGGTCCGACCGGGGCCTTCAGCGAGGAGACGCCGCTGGCGCCGAACTCGCCGTACTCGAGCTCCAAGGCCGGTTCGGACCTCCTGGTGCGCGCCGCCGTCCACACGCACGGCTTCCCGGCGCTGATCACGCGCTGCTCGAACAACTACGGTCCGTACCAGTTCCCGGAGAAATTCCTGCCGCTGATGATCGCCAACATCGGGGAGGGGAAGTCGATTCCCGTCTACGGCGACGGCCTGCAGATCCGCGACTGGCTGTACGTGCGCGACCACTGCGAGGCGATCCTGGCGGTCCTCGAGAAGGGCCGGGTCGGCGAGGCGTACAACATCGGCGGCAACAATGAAATGACGAATATTGCCCTCGTCAAGCGCGTCTTGAAGGAACTCTCAAAGCCGGAAAGCCTCATCTCGTACGTCAAGGACCGGCCCGGGCACGACCGCCGCTACGCCATCGACGCGACCAAGATTCGCCGCGAGCTCGGCTGGAGCCCGCGCTACACCTTCGACGCGGCGCTTCCGGAGACCATCCGCTGGTACCACAAGAACGCGCAATGGTTGCAGCGCGTGCGCAGCGGGGCGTACCGTGACTACTACGAGAGCCAGTACGGGACGCGCGGCTGAAGTCGAGGCGCCCGAAGGGTTTCCAGCCGCCAAGGTCTAAACCTCCCGGGCGGATCTGCCGACAAATAGCCACCGAGCACCGCCCCCGCGAGGGCGGCCATCCCCGCATGCTCAAGCACCTCCTCAACATCTTGTCCCTGGCCGTCCTGCTGCAGGCCGTCGTGGCCTGCAATTCGGCGCCGGACAAGCGCACCCTGCAGTACCTCAACACGCAGGGCTTCGGCAATCGCTACAGCGGCAACGCCGAAGAGGAGAACTGGCTCGCCATCGGCGACCAGCTCGAGATCAACGACGGCTTCAACGACGACCTCAAGGGCGTCGCGGCCACGGTGGACATCGACGGCACGGTGGTGCTGCCCGAACTCGGCGCCGTGCGCGTGGCGGGACTGACCCGCACGGGCGTCGAGGCGCTCTTGATGGAGAAGTACTCGCCGTACTACGACCAGCTCGACATCAAGGCGCGCATCACCACGCGCAACAAGAAGTACTTCGTCTTCGGCGAGGTCGGCGCGCAGGGCGAGCAGCCCTTCCCCGGCGACCTGACCCTGTTCCAGGCGGTCAACAAGGCGAATCCGAATCCCTCGACCGCCAACCTCGGGCGCGTGCGCCTGATCCGCGCCGACCCGAAGGACCCGTTCGTGCAGACCTACGACCTCGGCGACATGGTCAGCCACGGGTACTCGACGTTCAACGTCCTCGTGCAGGAGGACGACATCATCTACGTGCCCCCGACGCTCATGGCCGAGGTGGGCTACTTCATCGACACGCTGCTGTTCCCGGCCAAGCAGGTCCTCACGAGCCTGTCCACGGCCATCTTCTCGCTCAGCTTCTTCACGGGCACGGGCGCCTTCCGGAACCAGCAGTCGATCTTCTGACGGGGTCCAAACATGGCGGTGCAAGTCGAAAGCCAAGGCCAGTTGCAGGAGTTCCTGGGCGTAGTCGCGCGCAGGAAGTGGCAGATCGTGCTGCCGGCGCTGGTCTTCGCCTCGATCGGAGCGTTCTTCGCGGTCATCACGCCCAAGAAGTTCGTCACCAGCACGCAGGTCGAGCTGCGCCCGGTCGCCATGACGCAGGCCTCGAAGGAGCCCGGCAACGCGCCGTTCCAGATCAAGGCCATGGAGCGCGTGAAGAAGGTCGTCGGCAAGCTGCAGGACAGCGCGTACCTCTCGCTGCCGCCCGACCAGCAGCGCATGTTCCTCGAGGACGTGCAGGATGACATCAAGGTCGTCACGAGCTCGCCCACGCCGCAGGGCACGACCTTCGTGACCATCGACTTCGCCGACGTGCGCCGCGAGTGGGCCGCCGAGTTCCTCAAGGCCCTGCGCGACGACTGGATCGAGGACGTGGTCGAGCGCGACCGTCGTCGCGGCACCTTCGTGCTGGAGAACCTGCGCGACGAGCGCCAGCTCCTCGAGCAGCAGCTCAAGGCCAAGGAGCAGGCGCTGACCGACCTGCGCCGCCAGCACGGCCTTTCGGCCACGCAGCCCGCGGGCGGCGGCAAGAACGAGCGCGCCGAGGATCCGGTGTACGCGCGCCTCGCCACGAACGAGGCGGAGCGCGATCGCTCCGAGCGCAAGCTCGCCTCCCTCGAGGTCGAGGTGGCGGAACTCGAGGCGGCGCTGCAGGCGCTGCCGCCGACCATCGCCATGACCGACGTGCTGCCGGGCGAGAGCAACGCCGCGCAGCTCGCCGACGTCGACCTGCAGATCGCCAACGCGCAGGCCAAGCTGCGCGGCATCAAGCCCAGCCACAGCCAGTACATCCGCACGCAGGACGAGATCCGCGCGCTCGAGGAGCGCCGCGACCAGCTGCTGCGCCAGGCCACCAAGGCCCAGGTCGTCGCCGGCTCGCGCCCCAACCCGGCCATCGAGCCGGCGCGCGCCGCGGTCGAGGAGAAGCGCCGCGAGCGCGCCGTGCTGCAGGCCTCCATCGCCAAGCTCGAGGTCGACATCGGCCGCGACCGGCTGCGCGCCGAGGAGCTGCAGGACGTATACCGCGACGAGCGCGAGCAGATGGGGGACATCGAGCGCCTCGCCGGCAAGCTGGCCGCCATCGACGGCAAGCTGCTCGACAAGTCCCAGGAGGTCGAGACGCTGCTGAGCCCGCTCTCGAATCCGTTCTCGATCACCGCCGAGGTCTACACGCCGCTGGAGCCCACCGAGCCCAACCCGTGGATGATCTTCAGCTTCGGCATCGTCATCGGGCTGCTCGTCGGCGTCGGTTCGGCGCTGCTCGGCGAGTTCAGCAAGAGCGCCTTCCGCGGCGTCGCCGACATCGGCCGCGTCATGGTCGTGCCGGTCCTCGGCGCCGTGGACCGCATCATGACGCGCTCCGAGGCGCGGACGCGGGCGTTGAAGCGCGGCGCGGCGGGCCTCTCCGGCCTCGCCATCGCGGGCGCCGTGTCCTTCGTGACCTGGGCCTGGGTGAACGACGCGCAGCTCCTGTCGCCCGACCTGCGCCACGCCATCGAGGTCCTGCGCGAGGCCCTGCGCTGAGGGCCGCGCGCCCCGGCGCCGAAGGCGGGAGCGGCTAGGCCATGCGCGACCTCCTGGTAGCGGCCTTCATCCTGCTTTCGCTGCCGGTCTGCTTCCGCCGGCCGTTCATCGGCCTGCTCGTGTTCACCCTGCTGGCCTACATGCGGGTGCAGGACCTGACCTGGGGCTTCGCGCGCTTCGAGCGCTGGTCCTTCTACGTCGCCGTCGTGACCTTCGCCGGCTTCGTCCTGCACAAGGGCGACCGCAAGTTCATGAGCGGCGACCTGCGCAACTGGATCATGATCGCGCTCGCCGCGGTCGTGGGCATCTCGCTGCTCGCCTCGGGCGGGCTCGACGCGCGCGACCTCGCCAGCTACAGCGAATACGCCAAGATCATCGGCGTCGCCTTGTTCACCACCGGCGTGGTGGTCAACCGCGAGTACCTGCGCATCCTCGTCTACGTCATCGCCCTCAGCTTCGCGTTCTACGGCGTGAAGAACGGGCTGGCGTTCCTCTTGTCGGGCGGTTCGCTGGTCGTCATCACCGGCCCGGGCGGCATGCTCGCCGACAACAACGACTTCGCCCTGGCGCTGGTGATGGGCATCCCCATGGTGCTCCACCTCGGCCTCGCCGAGGAGCGCAAGTTGCTGCGCAGGTCGCTGCTCTTGTGCGTGCCCCTGATGGTCATGGCCATCGTCGCGACGCACTCGCGCGGCGCGTTCGTGTCCCTGGCCGCCATGACCCTCGTGCTCGCGTGGCGCGCGCGCAACCGGGTGGCCTCGTTCTCCGTGATCGGGCTGGCGGTCCTCGCCGGCGTGCTGGCGGCTCCTTCGGCCTACGTCGAGCGCATCGGCAGCATCACCGAGTACCAGGAGGACGGCTCCGCGCAGGGGCGACTGGCGGCGTGGAAGGTGGCCGGCGCGATGATCGTCGACCGGCCGCTGTTCGGCGTGGGCTTCGACAAGTTCCAGCGCAACTACCGCGACTACGACGAGAACGTCGCGACGACCTCGGACGCGCAGGCGACGCCGACCGGCACGCGCGTGGCGCACAACAGCTACCTGCAGGTGTGGGCCGAGTGCGGCAGCATCGCGTTCGCGATGTACATGATCCTGCTCGTCTACAGCCTGTGGGACCTCTCCCGCGTGCGGCGCGCGGCGCAGGCGCGCTACCACACGAGCTGGATCCTCTCCTACGCCAACATGTTCGAGGCCGCCCTGGTGGCCTTCGCGGTGGGCTCGATGTTCCTGAACCGCGCCCACTTCGACCTCTTCTACCACTTCGTGGCGATCATCTCGGTCTTCGGCGCCATCGCGCGCGCCGAGATCGCGACCGCGCCGGAGCGCGAGCCCGCGATGGGGGCCACGAGGCCGGCGCTGCGCGCCGCGCCGGCCGATGGCTTCGGGCCGCGGGCGCGGCTCGGCGGCTTCGGGCAGCTGGCGCGCCGCGGCGGGTTCGCGCGCGCCGCGACGGGGCGCACCTGAGCGATGTGCGGCTTCGCCGGCATCGTGCTCGACGACCCCCGCGCGCGCGTGGACGAGGAGTTGCTGCGCCGCATGGCGCGCGCGCTCGAGCATCGCGGCCCCGACGATGAGCAGTGCTGGATCGATGGTTCCGCCGGCCTCGCCTTCCGGCGCCTTTCGATCATCGACGCTGCGGGCGGGCGCCAGCCGCTCTTGTCCGAGGACGGCTCGTGCGCGCTGGTCGCCAATGGCGAGATCTACAACCACCACGAGCTGCGCGCCCGCCTGTCGACCCTGGGCCATCGCTTCGCCACGGGCTCGGACATCGAGACCTTGCTCCATGGCATCGAGGAGCGCGGCCCATCCTTCGTCGAGGAGGCGGTCGGCATGTGGGCCTCGGCCTTCGTCGACCGGCGCGGACCCGCGACCAGGCTCTACTTGTCGCGCGACCGACTGGGCCTGAAGCCGCTCTACTACGCGCGGCTCCCCGATGGATGGGCCTTCGCGTCGGAGCCGAAGGCCTTGCTGGTCCACCCTCGCGTCGGGCGATCGGTGCGCGCCGAGTCGCTGCTCGAGTACTTCATGCAGGGCTGGACGGGCGGGCCGCGTTCCATCTGGGACGGCATCCGCCGCCTGCCGCCCGGGCACGTGGCGCGCGTCGAGGGCGCGCGGATCGAGCTGCGCCGCTTCTGGGACGCTCCGCGCGACGGCCTGCGCGAGCCGGCGAGCAGCGAGGAGATCCTCGGCGCCATCGACATGGTCGTGGCCGACCACCTGGAGTCGGACGTGCCGCTGGGCGCCTTCCTCTCCGGCGGCATCGACTCGAACGCCGTGTGCGACTCGATGGCGCGGGCGCGCGCGCGCGGCGACGGCTCGGCGCGCTCGCTGCGCGAGGGGCTCGTGCTGTGCACCGTGGCCTTCGACGACCCGCGCAGCGACGAGAGCGCGCTGGCGCGCCGCGCGGCGCAGCGGCTGGCGGCGACACACCACGTGCGCACGCTGGCGCCCGATCCCGCGCAGCTGGACGGCGACCTGCCGTGGTACTTCGACGAGCCGCTGGCCGACAACTCGACGCTGCCGACCTTGCTAGTCTCGCGCATGGCGCGCGAGCACGTCACCGTGGCCCTGTCGGGGGACGGAGGCGACGAGGTCTTCGCCGGATACCGGCGCCAGGTCTGGGACGTGCGCGAGCACCAGCTGCGCCGCATCCTCGGACGGCCCGGCTGCGCCCTCGCCGGCGCGCTCGGGCGCGCCTGGCCCAAGGCCGACTGGCTGCCGCGGCCGTTGCGGGCGCAGAGCCTCCTGCGCGACCTCGGCCGCGATCCCGCGGCGGCCTACTACGCCAGCACGACGCAGATGTCGCGCGCGCAGGCGCTTTCGCTCCTGAAGGACGAGATCGCGGCCGAATTGCTGCGCCACGATCCGCTCGAGGCGTGGCGCGAGCACTACGACCGTCCGCGCGACGTGGACCCGCTGCACCGCGCGCAGTACGCCGACCTGCACACCTTCCTGCCCGACCGCATCCTCGCCAAGGCGGATCGCGCCTCGATGGGGGCCTCGCTGGAGGCGCGTCCGCCGCTCCTCGACCACCGCTTCGTCGAGCGCTTCATCCACTTGCCGGCCAAGGAGAAGGTGCGCCGCGGCCGCGGCAAGCACGCCTTGCGCGAGGCGCTGCGCGGCAGGCTGCCCGACGAGATCCTCGACGGCGCGAAGCGCGGCTTCAGCATCCCCGCCGCCGATTGGCTGCGCGGTCCGCTCGCGGAGCGGACCACGCGCGCCATCGACGACTTGTCGCGCGACTGGATCGACGGATCCCGCGCGCGCGGCCTGCAGGCCGCCCACCAGCGCGGCGTGGTCGACGCCACGGCCCAGTTGTGGAGCCTCGTCGTGCTCGACGCGTGGCGCAAGCGCCACGCGCCCGGCGCGCTGGCCTTCGGAGGCTTGGCGTCGTGACGCGAGGCGTCCTGCACTCCATCTCCTTCGACGTGGAGGAGTGGTACATGGTGGCGAACTTCCGCCACGCCTTCTCCGCCGCCGACTGGAGCCGCGCCGAGCAGCGCCTGGACATCGGCATGGGCCGCATCCTGGACGCGCTCGATCGCCACCGCGCCAAGGCCACCTTCTTCTACCTGGGCTGGGTGGCGGAGCGCCGACCCGACGTGGTCCAGGAGACGTTGCGCCGCGGGCACGAGGTCGGCAGCCACGGCTTCGGCCACGAGTTCCTGTGGGACATCGGCCCGGCGGGCCTCGACGCGGAACTGGCGCGCACTGAGGAGGCGCTGGCCAAGGCCGGCGCGCCGCCTCCCGCCGGCTTCCGCGCCTCGACCTTCACGCTCACGCGCCGCACGTGGTGGGCCTTCGAGGTGCTCGCGCGTCGCGGCTACCTGTACGACTCGAGCGTGCATCCCATCGCGCACCCGACCTACGGCGTGCCGGACTTCGACGTCGGCATCAGCAGAGTCGAGACTCCGGCCGGCCCGATCGTCGAGTTCCCCGTGGCCACGGTGCGCGCGCTGGGTCGCAACTGGCCCGTCGGGGGCGGCGGCTACTTCCGCCTGCTGCCCGTGGCCTGCACGATCGCCGGCTTGCGGCGCCTCGAGCGCGAGGGCCGCAGGGCCGCGTTCTACCTGCATCCGTGGGAGTTCGATCCCGACCAGCCGCGCGTGCCTGCGCCTTGGAGCCGCCGCTTCCGCCACTACTTGAACTTGTCGCGCACCCAGCCGCGCCTCGAGCGGTTGCTGTCGAGCTTCCGCTTCGGTTCCATGCGCGCGGTGCTGGCGGATGTCGGCCACCTGCCCGCCGACACGCCGCGTCCCTGAACGTCGAGAGGCGCCTCGCGGCGCCTCCCTCCCCGGACCTCGCGCGCCGCCGGGCCGCCAGGGCCCGATCGCCTCAGGAGTCGACCGCGCCGGCCCTCGCCAGCCCGGCCAGCATGCGGGCGAGGTGCAGGTCGAACTCGCCACCGAGCGTCGCGGCCTCGGCGGCGAAGGCCGCGCACCTGCCGCCCGCGTCCGCGCCACCCGCCTGGGCGTTGGCGCGCAGTCCAGCGAGCAGCCATCCGGCGCGCATCCACGGCCGCGCGGCGGCGTGCGGTCGCAGCAGTTCGACCAGTCGCGCGGCGTGCGCCGAGCCGCGCGGACCGATGTTCGCGTAGGCGTTCGCCGCCATGAGCACGACCTCGGGTTCCGCGCCCGGGGCGCCTTCGCGCGCGGGGATGTCGCGCAGCGCGTCTTCGATGGAAGACTCGGACATCTCGCCGCGCGAGGCCCAATCGAAGGCCTGCCGCGCCAGGCGTTCGCCCGGGGCGAGCTCGTCGGCGAGGCGCGCCGCCTTGGCGGCCTCGGCGTGGCGCTGCAGGCTTCCAAGCACGCCAGGGCGCTGGACCCAGGGGGCGAGCTGCGCGGGTTGCACCGCCAGCTCGGCGTCGAGGAAGCGCAGCGCCTGCTCGGGGTCGAGCCGCAGGTGGAACTCGGTCCAGGCCGCCACTGCGCCTTCGGCCAACTCGTCGAGGCCCTTGTCGCGGTGCGACTGGCGGAAGCGCTCGAGTCGCGCGTGCGCGCGCGCCACGCCCACGGCCGGATTGCGCGGGTCGACGTGCACGTCGAGCCGGGCGGCGGCGAGCGCGCACCACGGATCGTCCGGCAATGCCGCGGACAGGTCGTCGAACAGCGAGCGATGCCGCGCGACGAGGGGCGAGGAGGCCTGCGCCAACCGCACGGCGCGCTCGGCGACCAGCTGCACCAGTTCGGCGCGCTCCTTCGACGAGAGCGCGTCGATGGCGTCCGCGCGAGGACTCAAGGCCGAGCGGGCCTCCGAGACGAGGCCTTCGTCGTCCAGGAGCTTGTGGCAGGCGAGCGCCGCCACCCTGTGGGCGCGCACCGAGGCGCCTTCGGGCGGACGCGCCTCCTTGGCCAGCTGCAGGGCACGTTCGGGCGTGCCGTCGAGCAGCTGGTACACGCCCTCGAGCAGCTTGCGTTCCCACGCCTCGCAGGCGAGGCCGCCGAGCGCCTCCATGCGGCGCAGGGCGAAGCGCGCCATGGCGCGTTCGTCCGCGTCGCGCGGCAGTCCGATGTCGCGCAGCAGGTTCCAGCCCGGGCCGAAGTCCGGCGCGGCCGCCACCAGCGCCTCGCCCGAGGCGCGCGCCGCGTCGGCGCGTCCTTCCCCTTCGAGGAGCCTCGTCCACATCCAGCGATCCCACGCTTCGGCGGGCGCCGCGCCCGCGTTGGAGAGGCGTCGCTTGAGCGTCGGAGCGGCCAGCGGGTCCTGCAACGCGAGCATCCAGGCCACGGACTCGCGCGGGTCCCGTTGCGCGCCTTGGCCGAGGATGTGGACGCGCGCGTGGCGCAGGTCCTCGGCGCCGAACCACTGCGCCTGCGTCGGGCGGCGCTTGCGCAGCATGTCCGCCGCCACCGAGGCGAGGTGCCGGGCCGGATCGCGATCGGCCAACCCCTCGGGCGGCAGCTTGGCGAGTTCCAGCGCCGCGCCGTCGGCATCGAGGCGCAGCAGGGCGAGCTGGGCCGCGAGCAGGGGATTGCGCTTGGCCTGCGGCCGCAGCATCTCGATCTGGTCGAAGAGCAGCGCGTCGTCCTTCGCCGCCAAGGCGGCGAGGATGCCGAGGCGCGCCGAGCGGCCGGCGGCGTCGAAGGCCTCGAGGCGCTCGAGGGTCTCGAGCGCCGCTTCCTGCTTGCCCAGCGCCAGTTGGCAGGCGAGCAGGCGCAGCAGCACGTCGGGACCGCGCGTGTCCTTGCGCGCGTCGAGGCGCGCGGCGAGCAGGAGCGCCGAGGCGGCCTCGCCGCGGCGCAGGAGCGAGTCGCAGATGGCCAGCGAGCGCTTGGGCGCCAGCGACGCGCCATGGCGCTGGAGCAGCTTGAGCGCGTCCTCCGAGCGGTTGGCGGCCGCGAGCGCGTCGAGCGCCAGTTCCAGCGCGCCCGGCGTGGAATCCAGCACCGCCTCCGCGGGCAGCACGAGCTCGGCCGCGAGTTCGGCCTCGCCGCGTTCGAGCCGCAGGCGCGCCGCGACGAGGCGCGCCTCGTTGGTCCAGCTGTCCGCGGCCAGCGCCTCGAGGCCGGCCAGCGCCTGCTCGGTGCGGCCGCTTCGCAGCAGTTCATCGGCGATCTGCAGGCGGCCGCTGTGCAGCGGATCGGCCTTGATCAGGGCGAGGCGCGTCTTCGCCGGCAGGCTCTCGGGCGAGAGCGTGGCGAGCACCGCGTCGGTGCGCGCCGTCCGCCCGCCGACCTCGACGCGCGCCGCGATCGCTTCGGCCAAGCCGCGCGAGCCGCCTTGGGCCTGAGCGAGGTCGATGGCCAGGTCGAGCGCCGGCAGGAAGGTCGGCAGCTGGGCCAGCAGGCGGCGGTTGGCCGCGGTGGCGCGCGGCAGCTCGCCGCGCCGCAACCACTCCTGCGCGCGCCTGTGGAGCTCGTAGCTCGAGGGGCCCATGGGGCCGCGTTCGCCCTCGTCGGGGTTGTTGGCGTCGAAGCCGACCAGTTGCAGGTGGCGTTCGCCCCATTCCACCCAGGCCGGGGCGAGTTCGTCGACGCGCGACGGCAGCAGGGCGATGGCTCGCGCCTGGTGGTCGACCGGCATGCGCCAGCCGCCGTGGTCGCCTTCGGCGGACAGCTGCGCGAGCCGCGCCCACGCCTCGCCATCGCCGTCCGGCCACAACTGCACGACGCCGCGCAGGTGCTCGAGCTCCTCGCCGAGTCGCCCGGCCGACCGCGCGCAGGCCGCCAATTCGCGGTGCGCGATGGCGCGCGCGTGGGGGATGGGATCGACCGCGTCGTCGACGCGCAGGAACCCGGCGAAGAAGCGCGTCGCGTCGGCGCAGTAGCCGGAACGCGACAGCGACAGGCCCAGCCAGAAGTCGGCCTCGACCATGTCGAGGAAGCCGGTGCTGCCGCGCAGCCCCACCGCCGCGCCGTGCAGCGCGTCGTGGCGTCCCGCCTCGTGCAGCGCGAGGCAGCAGGCGCGCCAGAAGTCCGCCGGCCAGTCGGCGCGCAGCGGCATCCACGCCTGCGCGAGTTCGGCGGCGAGCAGCTTGCGATCCTGCGCGCGCAGCGCCTCGAGGAGCAGGAGCGCGCGTCGAGCGTCGCCGCGCAGCGTCGGGACCTTCTCGGCCGCCAGGCCCAGGGCCACCACCCGATCCATGTCCAGCGCGTCGCGGGCGATCTCCATCGACAGCACGAGCGCGTCGGCGTCGGCGCCCAGCTCCACGGCGCGCGCGGCGGCCTCGAGGGCGGCGGCGTGGCAGTCGGCGGCGGCGTCCAGGCGCTTGAGGATGCGGGCCCCATCGGTCTCGCCGTTGGCCTCGAGGTCGGCCTGGAGGCGCGCGTAGAGGGCGGGGCGACGGGCGTCGTCCTTCTTCAGCGCCGCGGCTTGGCGCGAGCGCTGGCGCTGGAGGCGCGCGACCTCGGCGGCGAAGCGCCGCGCGTAGTCGGCGTCGCAGGCCTTCAAGTTCGACTCGGCTTCCATGCGCCAAGCCCGAGCCAGCGTGCTCCACAGCGCCGCGGATTCGGGGGTGGCGGCGAGGCTGGCGTCGATGCGCTTGCGCGCCGTCCCGTACGCCCCGGCCCTGAGCTCGAGCTCGACGAGGGCGCGCGCCACGCCCGCGTCGTCCGGTCGACGGGCCGCGACCATGGTCAGGTCGGCGCGCGCGCGATCGAACGCGCCCAGTTCGACCAGCAACTGGCCGCGGTCGCGGCGGATGTCGGCGGAGAGCTCCTCGTCGCCCTCGTCCTCGGCCTGCCGCAGGCACTGGTCGAGGTTCGTCAAGGCCTGGTCGCGATCGAGCATCCCTTGCGACACGCGCGTCCTCACGAGCGCGTAGTGCTCGGCCGCGCTGGTGGACGACTGGCGCGACACCATGGCGACGACGCCGAACACCAGCGTCAGCGAGAACGCGAACAGGAACCAGCTGCTCCACTTCATCGGGGTAGTCCTCGTGATCCTTGCGGGGGGCGCCGTCCGGGCGGCGACTCTAGCCTGCCTGCCGTCCGAACTCCACCAGTCCATGCCGGCGGAGCTTGTTGAACAGGGTGGTGCGGTCGATGCCGAGCATTCGCGCCGTCTCGCTCTTGTTGCCGCCGCAATGGAGCAGCGCGGCGCGCAGGATGCCGCGCTCCTGCGCGTCCATCAGCTCGCGCAGCTGCAGGCCGGGGCGGAAGCCGTCCAGCGCCTCGCGCGCGGGTTCCTTCGCGACCTCCAGCTCGAGGTCGCCGGGTTCGATGCGCTCGCCGCGCGCGTAGAAGAGGGCGGCTTGCAGCACGTGCTCGAGCTCGCGCACGTTGCCGGGCCACTCGTGGGAGGAGACCAGCTCCAGCGCCGCGCTCGAGAGGGGCTTGGGCTCGAGGCCGTGCTCGGCCGCCAGCTTGCGCACCAGTCGCGCCGCGAGCAGCGGCAGGTCGCCGCGCCGCTCGCGCAGCGGCGGCAAGGTCAAGTGCGCCTGGCGCAGGCGCCAGTACAGGTCCTGGCGGAAGCGCCCGGCCGCGACCTCGTCCTTCAAGGCCGAGTTGCTGGCCGCGATGACGCGCACGTCGACCTTGCGCGTGGCGTCGTCGCCCACCCGCTCGTAGACCATGTCCTGCAGCACGCGCAGGAGCTTCACCTGCAGGGCGCTGGACGCGCTGGCGATCTCGTCGAGGAACAGCGTGCCGCCGTCGGCGGCCTCGAAGCGGCCCGCGCGCTCCGCCACCGCCCCGGTGAAGGCGCCCTTGGCGTGGCCGAAGAGCTCGCTCTCGAGCAGGTCGCCCGACAAGGCTCCGCAGTTGACCTCGACGAAGGGCTTCTTCGCGCGGGAGCTGCGCTGGTGGATGGCGCGCGCCAGCCGCGTCTTGCCGGTGCCGGATTCGCCCTCGAGCAGGATGGCGACGCGCGCGTCCTGCACGCTGCGCAGGCGCTCGAACTGGGCGTGCAGGCGCGGGTCGCGCGAGCACTGGCCGTAGTCGTCGCCCGGCTCGAGCGCGGCGCGCAGCTGGGCGCAGTCGCGCTTGAGGCGCCGCGCTTCGTCGGCGCGCGCCACCGCGGCGGCGACGTCCTCGTCGGCCGCGGGCTTCTTCAAGTAGCCGGCCACGCCGCGCCGCGCGGCGTCCCACGCGTCGCCCTCGAAGCCCGCCAGCTCGACGACGGCCGGGCCGTCGGCGGGCACGCCCAGCGCCCGCAGCGGCGATTCGCCGTCGAAGGCGTCGTGGTCCACGACCAGCACGTCGCAGCGCTCGCCGCGCGCCCAGGCCTGTCGCGCCGCGTCGGGCGCGAGGCCGCGCGAGGCGAGGCCCATGGCGGACAGCGCGCCGGCGAGGCTGGCGGCCTCGTCGGCGTCCACGATCCACACGCGCGTGGCGTTGGCGCGACCCATCGTGGTGTCTTGTCGACACCTCGGCGCCTTCGAGTGGAGTCCGCGCCACGCCCCGCGGCGCGGATGGGTGGAAGGAACTTCCACCCGCGCCCGCCTTGGGCCTCAGGGCCGCCGATCGAGCAGGGTGGTGCTCGCCTGGCGCGCCGCCCACATCACGATCTCGCCGATGTTGACGTGGGGCGGGCGAGTCACGGCGTACACCAGCGCGTCGGCCACGTCCTCCGGACGCAGCGGATCGGCGCCCGCGTAGACCGCCGCCGCGCGCGCCGCGTCGCCGCGGAAGCGCACGCGCGAGAAGTCCGTCTCGACCATGCCCGGATCGATGGTCAGGAGGCGCACGCCGCTCTGGTGCAGGTCGAGGCGCGCCGCCTCGTACAACTGGCGCACGGCGGCCTTGGTGGCGCAGTACACGCTGCCGCCCGGGTAGGCCTGGCGCCCGGCGACGCTGCCGACGAACACGAAGTCGCCGCGGCCCTGCGACGCCATCCACGGCACCGTGTGGCGGAAGGTGTGCACCACGCCCTTGATGTTCGTGTCGACGACGCGGCCCCACTCCTCGCAGGAGCCCTCGTGCAGCTTGTCCACGCCCAGCGCCAGTCCGGCGTTGGCCACGACGATGTCCGCGCGCAGCGACGGCAGGAGCTGGGCGCAACGCGCGAGGTCGGCCACGTCGAGCTCGATCCCGCCCGCGCCGGGGATGGCCGCGCAGGCGGAGGACAGGCGCGCGGGATCGCGTCCCGTCACGTGCACCTTGGCGCCCTGCGCCGCGAGCGCCTTGGCCATCGCGAGTCCGATGCCCGAGGTGCCGCCCGTCACCAGCGCCGTCCTGCCTTGCAATGCGTTCATGGCGCGATTGTGGCGGTCGAGGGGCAGTTGCGCCAAGGGCGCGCGGCGGGAACCGGGCGCGAAAAGCGCGCTCCATGCCTCGATCCGCGCCGCGCGCTCCGTACATTCAAGGCCGCCCGCCGGCCGCGGGCGCGGCACCAAGGCAAGGCCCTTCACATGCGCTCCGCACCGCTCGCTCGACGATTCGCGTCCGTCGTCCACGCTTGCATCGTCCTCGTCGCGTCCACGTCCGCGTCCGCTCCGGCGGAGTCCGGACGCGAGTCCGAGCCGGGCGCGCGTTGGTTCGTGGGCGGCAGGATCCGCGCCGGCGAGGAGTGCGAGCAGGTCGTCGAGAGCCTGCTGGAGAAGGATGGGCTCGTGCTGGCGCTCGGCGCGCGCGCCGAGCTGGCGGAGCTGGCGCGCGCCAACCGGGCCCTCGAGGTCGACCTGCGCGGCGCGTGGGCCGTGCCGGGCCTGATCGACGCCCATGGGCACGTGGAGGCGCTGGGCGCCTCGCTGGAAGAGGTCGACCTCGTCGGCGTGCGCGCAGAGGCCGAGCTCGTCGAGCGCGTCCGCGCCGCCGCGCGCGCCACGCCCAGGGGCGAGTGGATCGTGGGCCGCGGCTGGGACCAGAACCTGTGGGATGAGAAGCGCTTCCCGACCGAGGCCGCGCTCAGCGCGGCCGTGCCCGACCACCCCGTGCTCTTGTCGCGCGTCGACGGGCACGCGGCCCTCGCGAATCGCGCCGCGCTGCGCGCGGCCGGACTCGACGGCGTGCTGGCAGGGGCGGGCAAGGTGGAGGGCGGCGAGATCCTGCTCGACGCCGAGGGCCGCGCCACGGGCGTCCTCGTCGACGCGGCCGTCGATCTCGTGCGCAGTCGCGCGCCCGTCCCCACGCGCGCCGTGCGCGCGCGCCGCATCCTCGCCGCGCAGGAGAAGCTGCTGGCGTGCGGACTCGTGGGGGTGCACGACATGGGGCTCGAGCCCGACCAGGTGGCCGCGTGGCGCGAGCTCGACGCCGCCGGCCGCGTCGAGCTGCGCGTCGTCGGGTACTTGTGGGGCAACGGCGAGCTGGGCGAGGCCGAGCGCGCCGCCACCCTCGCGCCGGAGGCGCCGCGCGGCAACTTCGCGCTGCGCGGCATGAAGCTGATGGTCGACGGCGCGCTGGGCTCGCGCGGCGCCGCGCTGCTCGAGGACTACCACGACCATCCCGGGCATCGTGGACTGGTGCTGCTCGACGAAGCCGGCCTGCAGGCGCGCCTCGAGCGCTGCCTCGAGTGGTCGCTGCAGCCGGCGGTGCACGCCATCGGCGACCGCGCCAACCGCATGGTGCTCGACGCCATCGAGCGCCTCCAGGCGAGGTCGCCGCGCCTCGCCGCGCTGCGCCCGCGCATCGAGCACGCGCAGATCGTCGCGCCGCGCGATTGGCCGCGCTTCGCCACCCTGGGCGTCACGCCTTCGATGCAGCCCACGCACCTGACCTCGGACATGCCGTGGGCGGCGGAGCGACTGGGCGCCGAACGCCTGCGCGGCGCGTACGCCTGGCTCGACATCGCGCCCGACCTGCGCAGGCTGGCGTTCGGCAGCGACTTCCCGGTCGAATCGCCCGATCCGCTCGCCGGCATCGCCAGCGCTCGCACGCGGCGCGTGGCGCGCGGCGCGGAGCCCTTCGAGCCCAAGAAGGCGCTGGACGGCCGGCAGGCCCTGCTCGCCTTCACGCGCGGGGCGGCCAGGGCGGGCTTCGACGAGGGGCGCCACGGACGCCTCGTCAAGGGACTGCGCTGCGACATGACGCTACTCGACCTCGACCCGGTCGAGTGCGATCCCGCCCGCCTGGAGGAGGCGCGCGTGCTCGGGGTCGTGCTCGCGGGCCGCGTGCGGCGCGCGCCCTGAGCCCGTCGCGCGCGGCGCGATGCTAGGATGCGGCCATGGTCGTGATCGACATCGCCTACCAGGGGCGCCTGCGCTGCAACGCCCGCCACCAGCCGAGCGGCTCCGTGCTCGCCACGGACGCCCCCGTGGACAACCAGGGGCGCGGCGAGTCGTTCTCGCCCACCGACCTCGTGGCGACGGCGCTGGGCTCGTGCATCCTGACGATCATGGGCATCTTCGCCGAGCGCCACGGCGTCGACCTGGCGCGCGCCAGCGTCAAGGTGTCCAAGCACATGGTCGCCGACCCGCACCGGCGCATCGGCCGCCTCGAAGTCGACGTCGTCGTGCCCGGCGTCTCCGATCCCAAGCTGCGCGCGGCGCTCGAGGCGGCCGCCGCGGGTTGCCCCGTCAAGCGCAGCATCGAGGGCTCGATCCAGGTGGTCGAGCGCTTCCACTTCTCGTGAGCGCCGTGCTGGCCGCGCTGGAGCGGGCGACCTGCGCCCACGGCGACGACCTGCCCGCGGTGCTGCGCGAGGCCGACCTCGTCGCGCGCGCCGGAGAGCTGGTCGTCCTGATCGGCAAGAACGGCGCCGGCAAGAGCACGCTGCTCTCGGCCATGGCGGGCCTGCTGCCCTTGCGCGCTGGGCGCGCCTCGCTGGGCGGCGCGGACGCGGCGGGCTTGTCGCGCAAGGAACGCGCGCTGCGCGTGGCGATCGTGCCGCAGGACGCTCCGCCCCTGTTCGACGTGCTGGCCTTCGACTTCGTGCTGGCGGGGCGCTACGCGCGCCTGCCGCGCTGGCGCACGGCGCCGGACGAGGACCTGCGCGCGGCGGGGGAGGCGCTCGCCGCCTGCGGGGTTGGGGACGACGCCTGCAAGCCGTTGAGCGAACTGTCCGGCGGCGCGCGGCGTCGCGTGCTGGTGGCGCGGGCCATCGCGCAGGGCGCGCCGCTCCTGCTCGCCGACGAGCCGACCAACGCGCTCGATCCCGAGCACAAGCTGCAGGTCTTCGACCTGCTCGCGCGCCTCGCGCGCGGCGGGCTCGGCATCGTCGTCTGCACGCACGAACTCGACCTCGCCGGCCAGTACGCCGACCGCATCGCGCTGCTCGACGACGGCCGCGTGGCGGCCCAGGGAGCCCCGCGCGAGATCCTGCGCCCCGACGTGCTCGAGCCCGTCTACGGACGACGACTGGGCTACGCGCTGCAGGACGGCGCGCCGCTCGTGTGGCCTTCGCGCGCCACGCCGCGCTAGGGAATCCAGCGCGCCGCGCGTCAGGGCGCGAGCGACAGCACGTGCTCGACCAGCACGTCGAGCTCGGCGGGCGAGAGCATCTTGTAGGTGGGCATCGCCTGCGAGTAGCCCTTCATCTGCGCGCGCAGGCGCTCGTCGCGCTGCGCGTACCCGGTCGGATCCGCGAGGTAGGCGAGCAGCGTCTCGCGCGTCCAGTGGCGCGCCTTGTCGCGCAGGTCCGGCGCCAGGCGCGTGCCCTCCGCGGCGGCGCCATGGCAGGTGGCGCAGCCTTCGTCCTTCCACAACTTGGCGATGGGGCGCGGCGCGCGCAAGTCGGCCTTCTCCCCGCCGCCGCAGGCGAGGCACGACAGCAGCAGGGACGACGCGAGCAGCGCGGCGCGCGCGCGGGCGGACGAGGCGGGGGCGGTCATCGCGCAGGATGCTAGCGCGACGGCGACGACGCGCGCCATCGAGCCGCGGGAATCGGCGTGGAAACGACGAAGGGCCGCGCCAAGCGCGGCCCTTCGCCCTTCGCGCTCGCGCGCAGCCGTCAGTCGGCCTTGACGATCGGCACCTGCAGGGCGACCACGTCGCGGCGGCCGGTGAGGGTGTAGCCCCAGTGCGACTCGCGCACGCGCTTGACGTTGCGCGCCTTGCGGCGGCGGATCTCGAGGAGGTCGGCGATCAGCTCGGGGTGGCGCACCATGGCCCACAGGCGCTCGAGCTTGCGCTTGATCTTGGGCACGATGCCCTTGGTGGCGCGCGCGTGGGCCTTCAGCAGGCGCTCGCGCTCGGCGTGCAGCTCGGCGTGGGTGAAGTGCGGGTGCTTGAAGCTCTCGGTGGAGTGCCAGTAGTGGAACTCCATCTCCGCCACGTCCTTCAGCAGGTACGGCTTGAGTTGCTCGTACACCTCGGTGCCGGGGATCGGCTGCAGCACCGACACGCACACGGCGTCGACGCGCGTCTTGGCGATCAGCTGCTCGGTCAGGCGGTGGTCCTCGACGGTGTCCTCGGGGAAGCCGTAGAGGATGAAGAACTTGAAGTACATGCCGAGCTCGCGGTTGAGCTTGGCGCCCGCCAGCACCTTCTCGGGGGTGACGCCCTTCTTCATCGTCACCAGCATGCGCGGCGAGCCGGACTCGAGCCCGTAGTAGATCTTGATGCAGCCGGCCTTGCGCATCCAGCGCAGCATCTCGTAGTCCATCGTGTCGACCCGCGATTCGCAGATCCACTCGAAGAACAGGTCGCGCTTGATGATCTCCTGGCAGATCGCGATCACGCGCTTGCGCTGGATCGTGAACAGGTCGTCGAACAGGATCATCTGCGGCGGGTTGTAGGCCTTCAGCAGGTGCTCCATCATGTCGACGGTCTTCTCCGCCGACATCGCGCGGTACTGGCGCGGGGTCATCTCCGCGTCGCAGAAGGTGCAGGCGTACGGGCAGCCGCGCGAGGTGATCAGGGTCACGCCCGGATTCACCATCAGCTTCATGAAGCGCGGGATGTCCCACAGGTGCCACGCCGGCCACGGCACCTCGTCCATCTTCTTGACGAGCGCGCGGCGCGGGGTCGCGACCTGCTGGCCGTCCTTCATGAACGTGATGCCTTGGATCGAGTCCCACGACGCGCGGTCGTGCAGCTTCTCGACGATCTCGGGCAGCGTCAGGTCGCCCTCGCCCTGCACGCAGATGTCCGCGGCGCCGGCGTTGAGGAAGAACTCGGGGTTGGTCGTCGGGTGGGGGCCGCCCATGACCACCGGCTTCGAGTACTCCTCGCGGGCGATCTTGCCCAGCTCGCGCGCGCGGCGCGCATTGGGCGTCAGGGCCGAGATGCCGACCAGGTCGGCCCACTGCATGGCCTCGCGCAACGTCTCGATCTCCTCGATGGAGTCGTCGAGCAGGCGCACCTCGTGCCCGCGCTGTTCGAGGCCGGCGCCCAGGATGCTGATGCCGAGCGGCGGGTAGATCTCGTCGCGCGCCAGTTCGCCCTTGGTCACCGATTCGTCGGCGAACACCTCGGCGGCCCTTTGGCGGATGGCCTGCGACTTGGCGTAGATGAGTACGACCTTCATGGTGCGTGTCGGGATGCGGCTCCGGCGGGGAGGGGACCTCCAAGTCTATCTCCCGCGAACTGGAGATTTGGCCGGAGGGGTGTGTGCCTGCTGTATCGGAGGATAGCCCCATTCGCCCATAGCGCAATCCACCCAGAGGCTTGCGCGGGTTGGATTTCCGCGCGAATCATGAAGATTCTTCGAAGACCGCCGCTGCGGATGCGCGGATCCTGGATGCGGCTTCCTAGCCCCCGGCCTGCCTGGGTCCTCTGGGGTGGATCTACGCGCAGGGCGCGGCGCGGCGTAGAGTAGCCGCCATGAAGAAGCAAGGTGGCCCCAACCCGGAACCGGCGACCCCCGCGGCGAGCCAGAACGCCAGCTTCGACGAGCGTTTGCAGCGCTTGGAGGCCTTGGTGCAGGAGTTGGAGGCCGGTGGTGGCGGGCTCGAATCGGCCTTGCAGCGCTACGCCGAGGGCGTGCGGCTCCTGAAGGAGTGCCGCGAGGCCTTGGCCGCCCACAAGAAGACCGTCGAGGAACTGACCGCCGAGGGCCTGCGTTCGGCCGCCGAGTGGGAAGGCGGAGCGGGCGGGCGATGACGAAGGCGGCCCGGAAGGCCGAACGCCGCTCGGCCGTCGAGGCGCGCCTCGAGGACTCGCGGTTGTGGGCGGAGGGGGTGCTCGAGCGCCTCCTGCCGGCCGCCTCGGGCCCGTTCGCCACGCTGCACGAGGCCATGCGCTACGCCGCGCTCGGCGGCGGCAAGCGCGTGCGCGCCGCGCTGGTGCGGGAGTGCTGTCGACGCTTCGGCGGGCAGGACGAGGACGCGGCGCCCTTCGCCGCGGCGATCGAGTGCGTGCACGCCTACAGCCTCGTGCACGACGACCTGCCGTGCATGGACGACGACGACCTGCGTCGCGGACGTCCCACCGTCCACAAGGCCTGGAACGAAGCCGTGGCGGTGCTCGCAGGAGACGGCTTGCTGACGCACGCCTTCCTCCTCTTGTCGCGCGTCCGCCCCCTCGGCGCCGAGGCGGTGCTCGTGCTGGCCGACGCCGCCGGTTCGCGGGGCATGGTCGGCGGGCAGGCGCTCGACCTCGCCTCGAACTCCAAGGCCGCGCGCGCCGAGGTCGAGACCATCCACCGCACAAAGACCGCGGCCCTGATCGGCGCGGCCTGCGAACTCGGCGCCCTGGCCGGTTGCGCCAGGCCGATGGAGCGCGCCACCGCGCGCGACTACGGAGTGGAGCTCGGACTCCTGTTCCAGGCGATCGACGACGTGCTCGACTGCACCGCCGACGCGGCGACGCTGGGCAAGACCCCCGGCAAGGACGTCGACCTCGACAAGGCCACCCTCGTGGCCGCCCTGGGCCTGGAGGGGGCGCGGGCGGCGGCCGCGTCGCACGAGAAGCGCGCGCGGGACCTCGCCGCGGCGCTGGGGGCCGCCGAAGGGGACCTGCTGCACGATCTGCCCGAGGCCCTGCTGGGGCGGAGGGCCTGAGCGGGCTTGCCCGGCGGGCCGGCGCGATCCACACTAACGGGTCAAGCAACATGGACACGACCCAGCGCCTGCCCCTGCTCGAGTCGATCGCCTCGCCGGCGGACCTCAAGGCGCTGCCGGCGGAGTCGCTGGTCGGCCTGTGCGAGGAGACGCGCCAGTTCCTGCTCGCCAGCGTGCAGCAGACCGGCGGGCACCTCGGCTCGAACCTCGGCGTGGTCGAGTTGTCGGTGGCGCTGCACCGCGTGTTCGACTTCCAGAGCGACCGCCTGGTCTTCGACGTGTCGCACCAGTGCTACGTGCACAAGCTCATGACCGGCCGGCGCGC
>JBEBCR010000267.1:0-8967 GCA_041157565.1 Planctomycetota bacterium
GGGAAGCGCAGGAAGTTGCCGAGGCCGACCGCGGAGCCCGCGACGGCGAGGATCACGCCGAGGCGGCTGCCCCATTCTTGTTTCTGGCTCATCGTGTCGTCGTCTCCGGGGGAAGAACGAGATATCCCGGACGCAGCCTAGCCCCGCGCGAGCACGCGCGGCAACGGTGGCGGCGTGAAAACGCCCGGGCAGGGCGCGCCAGGAGCCCTCGAGCTCAGCCCTCCGCCTCGCGGCGGCGCGCCTCTTCCTCGCTGATCTTCTCCATCGACACCCCGGTGAATCCGTAGGCGATGGACACCAGCGGACAGGCCCAGTTGAGGATCGCCCAGGGCGCGTACGCTGTGGTGGCGACGCCAAGGACGGTGGCCATCTGCACGCCGCACGTGTTCCAAGGCACCAAGGCGCTCGTCACCGTGCCCGAGTCCTCGAGGCAGCGCGACAGGTTCTTCGGATGCAAGCGCGCCTTCAGGAAGGCGGGACGGAACATGCGGCCGGGGACGACGATGGCCATGTACTGGTCCGAGGTCAGGACGTTCGTGCCGAAGCACGTGGCCACGGTCGCCGCCACCAGCGAGCCCGTCCCGCGCACCATCGACAGGATCGCGCCCGCGATGGCGCCAAGCATGCCGCTCCTCTCCATTACGCCGCCGAAGGACAGCGAGCAGAACACGATGGCGATGGTCGCCATCATGGCCTTCATGCCGCCCTTGCCGGAGATCAGCGACTCCACCGCCTGCGCGCCCTCGCCGGCGCCGAACGCGCGCTCGTAGCCGCTCCACAGCACGGCGAAGTAGCCCTGCACGTCGCCGAGGAGTCCGTCGGGGCCGCGCGGTTGCAGGAAAAGGCCGATGGCGACGGCCGCGAAGGTGCCGGCGAACAGCGCCGGGATGGCCGGCTTCTTCAGCACGACGAGCAGCAGCACGAGCACCGGCGGCAGCAGGAGCCACGGCGACAGGACGAAGGCCTCGCGCAGCGTCGCCACGACGCCTTCGACGCGCGCCAGCGAGTCCGCGCCCTGCTCGTGGGCGTCGAGGCCGAGGAAGGCGTACGCGCCGAGCGCCAGCAGCAAGGCCGGCGTCGTCGTCCAGACCATGTGGCGCACGTGCTCCATCAGGCTCGAGCCCGCCATGGCGGGGGCGAGGTTGGTCGTGTCCGAAAGCGGCGACATCTTGTCGCCGAAGTAGCTGCCCGAGACGATCGCGCCCGCGACCATGCCGGGCGAGATCCCCATCGTCGTGCCCACGCCCATCAATGCGACGCCCACCGTGCCGGCGGTCGTCCACGAACTGCCCGAGGCCAGCGACACGACGCAGCACACGAGGCAGGCGGTCAAGAGGAACACGCCGGGCGAGATCAGGTCGAGGCCCCACACGATCAGCGCCGGCACGACGCCCGCCTTGATCCACGCGCCGATCAGCATGCCGACGATGGCGAGGATGACGATCGCCTGCATCGCCTGGCCGATGGAGCGGAACATGGCCTTCTCCAGCTCCTCCCACGGCATCTTCAGCGCCCACGTCGCGATGGCGGCGGCCACGGCGGTGGCGATGGCCAGCGGCACCTGGTTGTCGGCCGAGTCGAACAGGCGCACGTTGACGACCAGCAGGCCCACCAGCGCCAGCACGGGGACGAGCGAGAGCAGGAGCGAGGGTCTGGGCGTGGTCGCTTGGTCGTTCATGGGGCCTTCTGCGTCGAGGGTGCGGCCGCCGGTCGCGCCGGCGAGGGCGGTGGCTTGATGCCGTAGTCGACGAGCGGCGGAGGTCCGTCGATGGCGTCGACGAGGTCCTGCTTGTCGTAGGTGCGCGCGCGGGAGAGCCAGGCGACGAGTTCCGCGGCGCAGCGCGCGGCGTCCACGTCGCCGAGGTCGCGCGCGTGCGGCGGATCGTCGACGCCGGGCGCCGACCACGCCAGCATGGGCACGCGCCCGGGATCGCGCCGCGCCGCGTCGGCGCGCTCGACGCCCGACAGCACGCACAGCGCCACGACCTTGTCCTCGCGCACCAGCCGTTCGAGCGCGCGCGCGACACCCTCGGGCCGCCCTTGGTCGTCGTAGCACAACAGTCGCACCGCCCGGCCCTTGGCTCCGCCGCGCGCGTTCCAGCGCTCCAACTCCGCCTCGAGCGCCGCGCGCCGCGCGCCATCGGCGCCTCCGAGGTCGCCCAGCGCGCCCACGACGATGGCGTTGGCGTCGCGCCTCTCGAGCGGCTGGCGCAGGTCCGCCCGCGGATCCTCGCACGCGGCGAAGGTCGCGAGCAGGGCGAGCGCGAGGCGCGCGCGCGACGCGACGCTTCCGCGATGGTGCTGCGGCGGCGGGGGAGGGGGATGACGCAAGCCTTGCGGAGCCGACGCTGCGCGTCGCCGCCCCGATGCGTAGCATGGTACGCGCCGCGCGCCGCGCGCGCGACCAAGCCCCATGCCCATCCTCGCCCACGCCTGCCTCGCCTGCATCGCCGCCCTGCCCGCCGACCCGCGTCCCGCGACGCCGCAGGTAGACGGACGACCGGCCCCCGCGCCGGCGGTGGATCTGACCCAGGAGCGCCTCGAGCAGGTCGCCAAGGAGATCCAAGCCGAGGTCGAGGCCTTGCGCGGCATGGCGTTCAAGTCGCCCGTGCGTGTCAAGTTGGCCGGGCAAGCCGAGTTCCTCGACTACGCGCGCCGCCGCCAGAAGGAGACCGAGGGCGAAGGCCGCATGCGGCGCGACGAGTCGATCGCCAAGCTGCTCGGGCTCGTGCCGGGCGAGATGGACCTCGAGCGCACCCTCATGGCGATCCTCGAGAAGCAGGTGGGCGGGTTCTACGACCCCAAGGAGGACGCGTTCTACCTGATGGGCGGGTTCAACGGCGGCGTGGCCAAGATCATCCTCGCCCACGAGCTGGCGCACGCGCTCGACGACCAGCACTACGACCTGGACGCCGGCACCAAGCGCTGCGGCGAGCAGAGCGACCGCGAGCTGGCGTGGCGCTCGGTGGTCGAGGGCTCGGGCACCGCCGCCATGAACCAGTGGTTCCTGAAGAACCGCAAGGAGGTCGACCCCGCCGACCTCGCCAAGGCGCAGTCCTTGGGCGGCCCCGAGCTCGCCGCGGCGCCCGGTTGGTTGTGGAAGCCGCTGGTCGCCTCGTACCTGCGCGGCGAGGGCTTCCTCGTGCGCCAAGGCGGCCTCAACCTCTTGATGGCCAAGCCCAAGGCGCAGGACCTCGACCTCGCGTTCAAGTCGCCGCCCGTCTCGACGGAGCAGATCCTGCACCCCGAGAAGTACTGGGACCCGGCCAAGCGCGACGATCCGCGCGTCGTCGAGCTCGACCTGGCGCACGTGCCCGCGCCCTGGAAGACGGTGGCGGAGGACACCTACGGCGAGCTGCTGCTGGCGCTCCTCACGACGCCGCGCGAGAAGCGCAAGGGCCTCGACGTGTCCAACCCGGCCAACGTGCTCTCCATCGAATACACCAACGAGGCCGCGGCTGGCTGGGACGGCGATCGCATCGCGCTCCTCGAGCGCGAGGGTGCGCTGGCGCTCGCCTGCGCGACCACCTGGGACACGCCGGCCGACGCGGACCAGTTCGCGGCGGCTTCGCGCGCCAACCTCGCGCCGGATCCGGCGGCCAAGGGCCTCGCCGCGCGCGCGGTGCTGGTCGAGCGCCGTGGCGAGGCCGATGTCGTGCTCGTCGTCGCCTCCGTCGCGCTCGCAAACGAGGAGCTGCGCGCGCTCGAGCCCAAGTACAGCCTGCGCTGAGCTGGCGGCGCGGCCTCAGCCGAAGCTGTCGCGCGCCCGTCCCTGCGGACCGGGCAAGCCGCCGCGCACGCGGCCGGCGAAGAGGAAGACGCCCTCGAGGCGCGCGCCCACCTGCGGCGGCTCGAGGCCCTCGGCCTCGCGTTGCCAGCGCGAGCACAAGGCGCGGATCGGGCGCACCGGGCAATCGAGCTCGAGCACCTCGTAGGGTTCGCCGCTCAAGGGGTTCTTCTCGCGCAGGATGCGCGCGATGCGCGCCGAGACCTCCATGGCGCCCGAGGGATCGTCGGGGCCGGCCAGCGGTTCGAGCCACGCGCCGCGCTCCATGCGCAGGGCCTCCGTCCGCTCGCAGCCCGCGTCGTCGCCGATGTAGGCGACGTCCAGCGCCAGCGCGCACAGCTCGAGCGCCAGCACGTGGCCCTGCGACAGGCGCCGAGGGAGCTTGCGCGCGTCGACGAGGCAGGCGCTGGCGTGGTAGCCGCCCTGCTCCTCGCCGTCGTGGACGTCCCGCGGACGCGCCTGGTCGGAGAGGACCCGCCCCGACACCAGCGCGTCGAAGCGCGCGTCGGCGATCCCCTTGCGCCCCTGCACGGCGAGGCGCAGGCGATGGGGCGAGGCGCACAAGGGCAGGCACGACCAGGGGCCGTCGCCATCGCGCTCGACCAGCACCTCGACCAGTTCGCCGAGGCGCAGGCTGCGGTGCGTGGCCGCCGGGCCGCGCCAGGCGGCGGGCTCGCCGCGCGCCACGGCGGCCTCCACCAGCCGTCGCAGCGGCCAATCCGGCGGGAAGCCGACGCACTCGAGGAGGAAGTCCATGGGGGAGGGCCTCGGGAGTCTGGCACGCACGCGGCGGCGCGTCCAAGCCTCGGTTAGGATCCCGGCCCCATGCTCCTCCCGCGGCTCGCATCGGCCTTCCTCGCGGCGCTGGCGCTCGGCGCCTGCGCCGGCCTCCCCGCCTCCAAGGCGCCGTCATTGTCCCGTCCGCAGCGCGAACTCGCCTCGCGCCAGGTTCCCTTCGACGTGGAGCACTACGCCATCGAGCTGGCGCTGCATCCGCAGCGGCGCGCCATCGAGGGCACCTGCCGCGTGCGGCTGTGGTCCAAGGCCGAGCGCGTCGACCTCGTGGTGCTCGACCTGCTCGGACTCGAGGTGCGCGGCGTGGTCGACGAGCGCGGAGCGCGCCTCGCGTTCGAGCACGAAGGCGACAAGCTCTCGATCCGCCTGGCGCGGCCCTTGGCGCGCGACGAATGGTGCGAGCTGTCGATCGCCTACGGCGGCTCGCCGCGCACCGGTCTGCATTGGGCCGCCGTGGTCGACGGCGCGCCGACGCAGGCGTGGACGCAGGGCGAATGCGACGAGGCGCGCGGCTGGTTCCCGTGCTTCGACGAGCCGCGCGAGCGCGCCACGCACGAACTCGTGGTCGACGCACCGGCGCATTGGACGATCGTCGCCGCCGGCGAGCGCCTCGAGCGCGTCGAGTCCGGCGCGCGCGCCCGCGAGCGCTGGCGCGCGACCTTCCCGCACCCGAGCTACCTCGTCACGCTGGCCGCCGGCGAGTTCGCCAGCGCGCAGGGCGAGTTCGGCTCCACGCCGCTCTCCTTCCACGGGCCGCGCGCGCTCGCCGACGAGCTCCTGCCGGCGTTCGAGGAGACGGACGAGATCCTCGCGTACTTCTCCGAGCTGACCGGCGTGCGCTACCCCTATCCGAAGTACGCGCAGACCTGCGTCGACGACTTCCACTACGGCGGCATGGAGAACCTGTCGGCCACGACGCTCACCGACACGGCGCTGTTCGACGCCAAGGGCCGCGTCGACCAGCCGATCACCGGGCTCGTGGCGCACGAGGCGGCGCACCAGTGGTTCGGCGACCTGTTGACCTGCGCCGAGTGGTCGGAGATCTGGCTCAACGAGGGCTTCGCCACGTACTTGACGCTCTTGTGGACCGAACGCTCGCGCGGACGCGACGCCTTCCTGTGCGAGATGCGCGACACGCAGGAGTCCTACCTGCGGATGGCGGGCGAGCGCTCGCGACGCGCGGTGGTGCACGGGATGGGGCGCGAGCCGATGGAGTTGTTCTTCAGCGGCCACGTCTATCCCGGCGGCGCGGCGCGTCTGCAGCTCCTGCGCGGCATGCTCGGCGACGAGCGCTTCGAGGCCGCGCTGCGGCGCTGGACCGGACTGAACCAGAACCGCGCCGTCACCACGGACGAGTTCGTCGCCAGCGTCGAGGCTTCCAGCGGCCTGGACTTGTCGCGCTTCGAGCGCGAGTGGCTGCGCGGCCGCGGGCACCCGATCGTCGTCGCGCGCCACGAGCGCGTCGAAGGCGGAGTCGTGCTCGTGGTCGAGCAGGTGCAGGACGCCGCGGCCGGCATCCCCGCGGCGTTCGCCTTCCCGCTCGAGGTGGAGTTCGGCGACAAGGGGGGCGGCCGGGTGCGTCGCGTCGAGGTCGACGAGCGCGTCGAGCGGTTCGAGTTCGAGGTCGACGAGGACTTCGAGTGGCTGCGGCTCGATCCGGCCGCCTGGGTGCCGATGGACCTGCGGCACTCGATCTCCGCCGACGAGGCGCTGGCGCAGCTTTCCCGGGCGCCCGACGCGCATGGGCGCCGCGCCGCCGCGCGCCTGCTCGGCAAGGAGCTGCGCGAGGGCACCGACGCGGAGTTGAAGCGTCGCGTCGGAGCCGCGCTCCTCGCGCAGCTCTCCGCCGAGCGTGCCAAGGAGGCCAAGGTCGCCATCGTGCAGGCGCTGGCGCCGTTCGCCGCCGAGGAGGCGCACGCCGCCCTGGCGTCCACCGCCGCCGCCGATCCGTTCCCCGCCGTGCGAGTGGCCGCGCTGGAGGCGCTGGCCGCGGCGGCCGCGCGATTCGCCCCCGAGCAGGCGGCCGCGCTGGTCGAGGCGGCGCGCGCGACGGCCAAGGACGGACCTTCGTGGGCCGTCGAAGGCGCGGCCGTGCAGCTGCTCGCCGCCTGCGGCGCGCTCGACCTCGACGGACTGCGCGCGCAGCTCGACGTCGCCAGCCCGCACGGCGCGCGCGAGTCGCGCGTCGTCGCCGCCATCGGACGCGGCGCCGACCAGCGCGCGCGCGAGCTGCTGGAGCAGGTGGCGCTCGATCCCAAGCGCGCGGACGCGACGCGCGGCGTCGCCCTCTCGGCGCTGGCGCCGGCGCTGCAATCGGATCCCGCGCTGGCGAGGCGCCTGCTCGCGCTCCTCCAGTCGGATCGCTACCGCGTGCGGCGCGCCGCCATCCAGGAGCTGGGCCGCGTGCGCACGGCGCAGGTCGCCACGGCGCTGCGCGCGCTGCACGCGCGCTCGGCCTACGACGACGAGCGCCTGCGCATCGAGGACAGCCCCGCGCTCCAGCCCTGAGGCGCGCGAGCAAGGCCACATGGGGGATGAACCGAGGATCGAGGTCGACCGCGCCCTGCTGGACGACATGCGCGTGGCGCTGCTCGCCGAGATGGGGGCGCGCGCGATCTACCCGGTGCTGGCCCGCACGCTGGCGGATCGCGAGCTGGCGGTGCTCCTTTCGGAGTACGGACGCGAGGAGGAGCTGCAGGTCGAGCGCTTGCGCGCGCTGCTCCTGGAGTTCGGCGCCCAGTCCCCGGCGCGCTCGCGCCGCCGCGAGGCGCTGGCGTGGCTCCTCGCGCAGTCGACCCGCTGCGGCGGCCGCGCACTGACTTTGCGTCTGTGCAGCGAGTCCGAGCGCCAGCTTGCTCGCTGGTACATGGGGCACGCCTCCTACCTCGCGCGCATCGGACTCCTGCGCCAGGCGCGCGCCTGCGAGGAGCTCGCGCTCCTGAAGCAGCGCCACGCCCAGGGGCTCGCTGCCTGGGTCCGGGAATGAGACTCCCCGCCGCCGCGCCTGTCCGGCGGTCGCCGGGTCGCCTACCATGTCCGCCATGGCTCCGCTCCTGACCACGACCTCCCTGCCCCGCATCGGCGATCCCGCGCCCGACTTCGAAGCTCCGTCCACGCACGGGAACCTGCGCTTCTCCACTTGGCGCGGCGGCGACTGGGTGGTGCTGTTCTCGCACCCCGCCGACTTCACTCCCGTCTGCTCGACGGAGATGGCGGAGTTCGCCAGGCGCGCCAAGGAGTTCGAGCAGCGCGGCGTCAAGCTGCTGGGCCTGTCGATCGACTCCATCCACAGCCACCTCGCGTGGCGCGAGAACCTCAAGCAGGTGCTCAAGGTGGACCTGCCGTTCCCGATCATCGCCGACATGACGATGGAGGTGGCGCGCTTGTACGGCATGCTGCACGACCGCGTCTCGACGGTCGCCACCGTGCGCGCCGTGTTCGTCATCGACGGCAAGGGCGTGATCCGCGCGCTCGTCTACTACCCGATGAGCGTCGGGCGCAACATGGACGAGATCCTGCGCCTCGTCGACGCCCTGCAGACGACCGACGCCCACGCCTGCGCCACGCCTGTCAACTGGCGCCCCGGCGAGGCGGTGATCGTCCCGCCGCCCAAGACGGTCGACGAGGTGGCGGAGCGCATGTCGCGCACCGACACCGAGCGCATCGACTTCTACCTGTCGAAGAAGAAGCTCTGAGCGCGTGCCGGGCCGCGCCCAACGGCGGCCGACGCCCGCCGTTCGGCGCGTGCTCCGTGGGTGGACCTCAGCGCGGCTCGTCCAAGGCGACGATCGCGCCGATCTCGTCGATGGAGTGGCGCGACTCGCGTCCCGACGGCCAACGGACCACGCAAGCGTCGATCTTGCGCGCGCTCCCGAGGCCGAAGTGCAGCTCGGGCGGGTTGCCGGACAGGTAGCCCGTGCCGGCGCGCAACGAACGGCGCAGCCGCTTGCCGCCCGCCTCCAGCGCGACTTCCGCGCCGATCGCGTGCGTGTTGCCGTCGGCGCCGCGCAGGCGCAGCACCAGCCAGCCCTCGCCCCGCGGCGAGCGGTTCTCGAGCAGGCGCGCCACGCCGTTGTTGGCGGTGGCGACGAGGTCGAGGTCGCCGTCGCGGTCGAAGTCGGCCGCGCACAGGGCGCGCGAGGCGAGCGGCCGCGCGAAGGCCGCGCCGCCGCGCTCGAAGGCCAGCGCGAAGCGCCCCTCGCCGTCGTTCTCGTAGTAGTGCGACGGCTGTCCGACGCAGATGCCGGTGCCTTCGTAGTCCGGGCCCGTGTAGCCGTTCGCCAGCGCCGCGTCGAGGTCGCCGTCGTTGTCGAAGTCGGCCAGCTCCACGCCCCAGCCGGTCAGGCCCACGCTCGGCCGCGCCAAGCCCGCCTCGACCGCCTTGT
>JBEBCR010000268.1:0-8238 GCA_041157565.1 Planctomycetota bacterium
GGAGGCGCGTCGGCGCATCGAGCACCTGCTCGGCAAGTCGCGCAAGGGCCGCGAACTGGCGACGGCCGAGGTCGAGTCGATCATCCTCGGCCAGGAGAACGGCGCCGGCGCGACCAGCGCCGTGGCCGCCGCCGCGCCCATGCCCGCTCCGCTGCGCGGGCGTGTGACGCCGCCCTACCGGCTGGTCAAGGGCGGCGAGGATCCCAAGTTGCGCGCGCCGACGACGCCGCCGCCCCAGCCGACCATGCTGCGCCAGAATCCCGTGGTGGCGCGCAGCGAGAACCAGCGGCGCTACCTGGAGCTGCTCGAGCGCTGCCCGCTGACCTTCGGCATCGGCCCGGCGGGCACCGGCAAGACCTACCTCGCCGTGGCGGCCGCGGTGAAGGCGTTGCGCACCGGCGCCGTGCGCCGCATCGTGCTGACCCGCCCGGTGGTCGAGGCGGGCGAACGACTGGGCTTCCTGCCCGGCGACGTGCAGCAGAAGCTCAACCCCTACACGCGACCCTTGTACGACGCGTTCTACGACATGCTCGGCTTCGAGGATGTCCAGCGCATGGAGGAGCACGGCATCATCGAAGTCGCGCCGCTCGCCTTCATGCGCGGCCGCACCTTGGCGAACGCCTTCGTCGTGCTCGACGAGGGCCAGAACGCCACCGTGCCGCAGATGAAGATGTTCCTCACGCGCCTCGGCGAGGGCTCGCGCATGGTCGTCACCGGCGACCCGACGCAGACCGACCTCGAGGAGCGCTCGCGCTCGGGCCTCGCCGACGCGGTCGCGCGCTTGCGCGGCTGGAAGGACGTGGGCCTCGTCGAGTTCGCGCGCGAGGACATCGTGCGCCACCCGCTGGTCGAGGCCATCGTCCGCGCCTACGAGGCGCCCGCCCGCCGCGACGAGCCCCGCCGCGACGAGCCGAGGCGGGACGACTCGCGCCGCGACGGATGAAGCCCCGCGCGACGCGCCGCACCCGCGCCGCCACCCGCCCTGAGCTCGCCGGGCTGGAGGTGCACGTAGCCTGGCGCGGCGCCAAGCCCTGGGTCTCCGCGTCCGTCGTGCGCGAAGCCGTGGCCGCGACCCTGCGCTCGAGGAGGAGCCCGCTGCGCCGCCTTTCGATCGCCTTCGTCGGTGACCGCGAGATCGCCCGCCTGCACGGCGAGTGGCTTGGGGACCCCACGGTGACCGACGTCATCACCTTCGACCTGCGCCCGCCCGCCTCGCGTCGCCGCGCTCGTTCCATCCACGACGTCGACTCCGGCCCCGAAGCCGAACTGGTCGTCGGCGCCCGCCACGCCCGCCGCGTCGCCGCCGAACGCGGCGTCCCGGCGCGCCGCGAGTTGGTCCTGTACGTGGTGCATGGGGTGTTGCATCTGTGCGGGCTCGACGACCATCGGCCGGCCGAGCGCGTGGCGATGCGCAGGGCGGAGGGGCTGGTCATGCGGCGGTTGGGGTATGGGGTGGATGGGGGGGAGCATGACAGCTGATCTCGATGCTGGTCCCCTTCGTTGTGCGCGCCTCGCGCGGCGAAAGTCGTCGAACTGCCACGGATCGAGGCCGCCGCGCGTCTAGCCTCGATGGGGCTCGCGCTTCGCGGCTCGGGCCAACGCGCGAGCGCAGGCCGGAGACTCGAAACAAGCGCGCCTCGTTTCGTCCTGGCGCATGGGTGGAGCCCTCGGGAAGGCCCTAGGCGCGCGTTGAGCCAGCGGGAGGTTCGCCACCCGGGCCTCCTCGGTCGCACGCCGCCCAACGCGTCCTCGCAGTGCTCGCGCAGCATCCCTGCGAACCGCGTTCACGACCCGCGCGTCGCGTGCAGTCCGTCCGCGCTGCGCGCGCGGCCCGTGCCGCCATCGACAAGTCTGGCGGGCCCATGGCGCGGCCTGGAAGCGCGTGCGGGGCGCGCTTGGCCTCGGCATGGGCGCGAGCTCGCGACGCGCCCTTCAATCAGACGCTCGCGGCGTCGCGCGCGTGGCGGTTTGGACGACTTCCTCCATGCGCGTCGTGCACAACGAAGGGGACCAGCATCGAGGAACCCATCCCCGAGACCCGACCACTTCCCCCTTGCAACGTCCCCGCGCATTGCGCCTCATGCACTCGGCAACCGCGCCAGCGCCTCTCTCGCCAGCGCGGACACCGCATGCAAAGAACGCCAAGTTCCGTGCGTCCATCCCAGCTCGCGCCCGGCCACGTCGGGGCGAAGCGGGCCGCTCCTGTCCGATCCGCCGGCGATGGCGGGGCGGCCGGGACGTTGGCGCCGGCGCGGCGCAAGGCGGTCGACCCGGTGGCGCGCTTGTGGCGCGCTTGGCGCAAGCGTGGGGGGGAGGACGAGCGCAACGCGCTGGTCGAGCACTACCGGCCGTTCGCCCTCGACATCGTGCGCCGCTTCGCGTTGCGGCTGCCGCCCACCGTCGACCGGGGCGATCTGGAGACGGCGTCGCAGGTCGGCTTGATGCAGGCGATCGAGGGGTACGACCACGAGCGCGGCGTGCCGTTCGAGAGCTACTGCGACCTGCGCGTGCGCGGGGCGCTGGTCGACGAGCTGCGCCACATGGATTGGGTGCCGCGGCCGGTGCGCGCGCGGTTGGAGCAGCGGCGGCGCGTGCTCGAGCGGCTGCGCGCCGAGTTCGAGCGCGAGCCTTCCGACGAGGAGGTCGCGGCCGACATGGGCATGCCCGTGGCCGAGTACCGCCAGTTCTTCGGCGCGGCGCTGGTCGATGGTCCGCAGGCGGCATGGGTCGACGAGGAGGGCGAGGACGCGCCGACCGCCCTCGACCGCGTGGCCGACGAGAACGCGGCGAGCCCCTTCGAGGACCTGACGCGCGTCGAGATCCTCGGGCTGGTCGCGCAACGCCTGTCCGAGGTCGAGTACCAGGTCGTGTACCTGCGCTACTGGGAGAACCTCGCCATGCGCGAGATCGGCGAGATGCTGTCGTTGTCCGAATCGCGCGTGTGCAAGATCCACATGCAGGTCCTGGCGCGCCTGCGCGAGCGCTTTTCCAGCAGCGCCGGCTGAGCGCCGCCGACCGTCCGCGCCCGCCCATGGAAAGAGCAGGAGCCCGGGGCGCGGCCCCGAGCTCCTGCCAAGGATCCCGACTCCATCCCGCGCCTAGCGGCGCGGTCGGATCGATCGCTGGAAGGCGGGAATCCCCGTCTTCGTCCCCATCGCGATGGCGGCGCGCGAGGCGCCGCGGTCGGGGAAGGAGCGGATGCGCGGTCGCGTCCCCACGACGACCACCAAGGCTCCTTCGTTCGCGGCCGGCCGCGTTCGTCCCCACGAAACGCGGCGCGACCGACCTCCTCCACCCACGCGGCCATGGGGTCCCCGTCCCGTGGCCGCGGTTCCACCACCCGCGGCGGCACGGCCGCGGGATCCTTCATCCGAGCGCTTCCAACTCGTCCGCGCGGCGGCGCTCTCCGCCACGCGGTTGGAGGGGCGGACGAGCTCGGCGAGGGTCGGCGCGAACTCGCCGGCGCCGGCGCCTGCCCAGCGCGTCGCAACGACGTGGTTCGATGTCATGCTCCCTCTCATGTGCCTTCGCTTGCCTGGTTTCGTCCGCTGTGGGACGCGCGTCGCGCCGCGGGAGAGGGTCCGCTGCGTCGCGCCGTTTGGCGACGCGACGCAGCGGGGCGAGGGAGGGAGAGTCGCGAGACGCTCCAACCCGGCCGTCATCACCCGAGGCGGGACGTTTGGTCCCGTCTGCCCCTGCGACGACGTTCCAGGTAGGAGCGACGACTTCGGCGGCTGGGCTGCCCTTCCGCGCGGAGCGCGGGGTGGGGCCCCTGGCTTTGCGACCCGGCCTTCCAACCGGTGTGCCCTTGTCGTTTCGTCGTTCGAGGCGCAACAGAGTACTCGCCTCGCTTGGCTTTGTCAAATGCGACTTGCTTTAAACAGCTTGTTTTCAAGCTCCAAATCGACATAAGTCCACTTTCGTGTCAAGTGGATTGGACAGCGAAGTTCCTTCGCCTCGGAAAGGATTTCCAGCCGCTTCAGCCGTGGCGGAAGTCGTCGATGCGCACGAGCTTCGCGTCCGGCGCCGGCGCGCCGGGCGAATGGATGGTGTCGAGCAGGAAGTGCAGGGCCGCGGGGAAGGCCTTCAGGAACATGTTTGCGTTGCCTGGCTCGTTCTCGAAAGTCGCCACGATTTCGCCCTTGTAGGAGCGGATGTCGTGCACGGCGTCGTCCTTGAACGCGGCGTCTGCCATCTCGAACGAGGGCTTCAAGTGCAGCACGCAGCGGCCGCGCCAGAAGGGGAAGCCGCACTGGCGCAGCGAGCGCACCGTGCCGATCTCCATGCCGCCCACGTGGCGCCCGGTCAGGTAGTACAGGAGCGCGCCGCGCGCGTGGCAGGCCAGCGCGAACTCGGGCGCGCCGGGCACGGGCTCGTCCACGAGCAGCCACTCGTCGGTGAAGAAGCGCTCGAACCAGAACGCCTTGACCTCGTCGAGCAGGCGCTGGTCGGACACGCCGAAGCGGCGCAGGTCCTCGTGGATGTTCCACCCCATGTCCTCGCAGGACAGGCGCGCGACCACGGCCTCGAGCCCGGGCCAGCGCGCGCCGTGCTCGTGCGCGTAGGCCTTGAGGATCTTCAAGTTGCGCGGCGCGGTCGTGAAGAGCGTCGAGTCGAGGTCGAAGACCACGACCGGCAGGCGCCCGGCGGCGCAGGCCGAGTCGATGCGTTCCAGGACTTCGTGCAGGCGGTGCGCACCCATGGGGCGAGGACTGTAGCGGCTCGCCTGCCCGCCCGCACGCCCAAGCGCGTTGCCTCGCGCGCGCCCCGGCGGTTAGCCTCCACGCATGCCCCCCTGGCTCGAGAAGCTCCTGCCCATCCTGCTCCTCCTGGTCGCCGTGGCGGTGGTCGTGTCGCGCCTGCCAAAGGTCCAGCTCGGCCACGAGGACCGCTTCGTGCGGCGCCGGCGCTGGAACTGGATCGTGCTGGGGCTGGCGTATTCGCTCCTGTACTTCGGCCGCTACAACCTATCGGGCATCGCCGGCGAGCTCGACAAGGCCGGCGTGCTGTCGCGCGCGCAGTTCAACCAGATCGACGCCATCGGCCTGCTGGTCTACGGGCTCGCCTTCCTCGTCAACGGGCCGCTGACCGACCGCTGGGGCGGACGCGCCACGATCCTGATCGCCGTGGGCGGCTCGGCCGCCTGCAACGCCGGCATGGCGCTGGCCTTCGCGGCGCGCGAGGAGTCCGGCGCCGCCGGCCTGCTCTCCTCGCTGAAGGTGCTCAACGCGCTGAACATGTACTTCCAGTCGTTCGGCGCCGTGTCGATCGTCAAGGTCAACGCGCACTGGTTCCACGTGCGCGAACGCGGCGTGCTGGGCGGGCTGTTCGGCATCCTCATCTCGCTGGGCCTGTACTTCAGCTACGACTGGTCGCTGATGCTCCTGCGCGGCGTGGGCGTCGTCGCGCCCTTCTGGGTGCCCGCGGCGGTGCTGGCGGCGATGTTCGTGCTGGCGTGGACCATCATCCGCGACTCGCCCGCGCACGCCGGCTTGAACGACTTCGACACCGGCGACGCCACCAGCGGCCAACTGCATCCCGATCCGCTCAAGAAGGTCGTCCGCCACCTGTTCTCGCAGCCCGTGATCTGGATCCTGATCGCCATCGAGTTCTGCTCGGGCTTCCTGCGCCAGGCCGTGATGAAGCAGTACCGGCCCTACGCCGTGGCCATCGAGCAGAACGACAGCTTCGTCTACGAGAACTGGGGCATGCTGCTGTGCATCGCCGGCATCCTCGGCGGCGTCTTCGCCGGGACCATCTCCGACCACGTCTTCGGCTCGCGGCGCGGCCCGGTCGCCTCGATCCTGTACGCGGGGCTCCTCGCCGGCGCGATCGGCTGCTACTTCCTCCTCGGGTCGCCGGGCGTCGGCTGGTCGATCGTCCTGATGAGCCTGTGCGTGATCGGCGTGCACGGCATGTTGTCGGGCACCGCCACGGCGGACTTCGGCGGCAGCAAGAACGCCGGCGTGGTCACCGGCGTCATCGACGGCTTCGTCTACCTCGGCAGCGCGGCGCAAGGCGCGCTGTACGCCGTCGCCCTGCCCAAGGGCGAGGCCGCGAAGGATCCGCAGAACTGGCTGGTGTGGCCGCTCTACATGCTGCCCGTGGCGGTGGTCGGATTGCTGTTCTGCACGCGCGTGTGGAACGCGCGCCCGAAGAGCGGCGCGGGCGGGCACTGATGGACGCTGCATCGGCAACCTGGCACTACGTGCTGGCTGGCGAGCGCCGCGGGCCCGTCTTGGAGGCGGAACTCCTCGCGCTGGTCCGCTCGGGCGCCGTTCCGCGCGACGCCTTGGCGTGGACGGAGGGCATGGCGACCTGGCAGCCGCTGCAGGCGACGCGCCTCGCCGGCGCGCTCGTCCCCACGCCTCCGACTCCTCCCATGCCTCCTCCGCCCGCCGCCGCCGCCTTCCCGCCGATCCCGCAGGAGCCCGTCGCCGAGCGCAAGTCGCGCATCGCCTACATCCTGCTCGCCGTGCTCGTCGGCTTTGGCGTCCACAACTTCTACGCCGGCTACATGCAGCGTGGCGTGCTGCAACTCGTGCTGTGGTGCACGGGACTGGTCGGCACCGTCCTTTGCTGCGGGGTGGGCGCGCCGTTGATCCTGGGCGTGTGGATCTGGGGCATCGTCGAGGCGTGCACGGTCGCCCTCGACGCGCGGGGCGCACCCTTCCAGGACTGAGCGGGCGTCGCGGCCGGCTTCGCCTCCGCGGCTCCTCGCCTCGCGCCGTTCGCGCCGACGAACGCGGCTGGGCGACGCGCGCCTCTGGACGACCCCGGCGCCGCTAGGCGTGCTTGCGCGCAGCGGCGTGGACCGCCAGGACGCCGTCGAGCACCCGTTCGAAGTCGGAGAGCTTGATCATGTTCGGGCCGTCGCTGGGCGAGCGGTCCGGATCGGGATGCGTCTCGAAGAACACGCCGTCGACGTCGCCGGTGGCCACGGCGGCGCGCGCCAAGGCGGGCACCTTGCTGCGGTCGCCGCCGGTGCGGTCGCCCAGCGCCCCGGGCTCCTGGACCGAGTGCGTGGCGTCGAACACCACCGGCTTGCCGGTGGCGGCCATGTGAGCGAATCCAGTCATGTCGACGACGAGGCGTCCGTAGCCGAAGGACGCGCCGCGCTCGCACACCATCACGTTCGGGTTGCCCGAGTCGACGACCTTCTTGACCACGTTCTTCATGTCCCACGGCGCGAGGAACTGGCCCTTCTTCACGTGCAGCGCGCGTCCGGTCCTCGCCGCCGCGACCAGCAGATCGGTCTGGCGAGACAGGAAGGCGGGGATCTGCAGCACGTCGACGTGGCGCGCGACGTGCTCGCACTGGTCGGACTCGTGCACGTCGGTGAGGACGGGCACGGAGTACTCCTGCTTGACGGCGGCGAGCCAGTCGAGGCGCTCGATGCCCGGGCCGCGCGCGCCGGCGATCGAGGAACGGTTGGCCTTGTCCCAGCTGGCCTTGAAGACCAGCGGCACGCCGCGCGGACGGCACAGCTCGACCAGCTTGCCGGCGATCTCGAAGGTCAACTCGCGCGATTCGAGCACGCAGGGGCCGGCGATCAGGAAGAGCCTTCCGCCGCCGTGGGGCTTGCCGTCGATCTGGATGGTGCGCATGGTCGTCGTGCGGCTCCTCGCCGCGCCGCTCAAGGTACCAAAAGGCGCGTGCGCAGCGTGTCGACCTCGAGGCTCGCGGGCGTCGAGCCGGCGGCGTCGCCGTCGAGCTGCACCGGCGTCGGGCCGTCCGATTCGATGGACACGCGCGAGGCGCGCAGCAGCGTGGCGACCCCGCCCGGCAGGCGGCCGAAGGCGCCGGCCAGCGCGGTGCGGACGAGCGCCGCGCGCGACGCGCGCGCGAACAGGTACACCTCGTACAAGCCGTCGTCGAGGCGGCGCGAGCGGTCGAGCACGTCGAACCCGCCGTAGTGCACGCAGTTGGCGACGAGGATCGACTCGCAGGCGTGCGTGCTCGCGCCGTGCGGTCCGTGGACGGTCGCGCGCAGCTCGCGCGGCCGCCAAGTGCCGAACGCGTCGACGATGGCGCGCGCCCAGGTCAGCTTGCTGATCGCGCCGCGCCGCGCGCGGGCGAGCGCGTGCACCGCGTGGCCGTCGAAGCCGGCGCCGAGCACGAGGAAGCCGCGGCGCGGGCCGGCGAGGCCGTCGCAGGATGCGAGCGCCGTGTCGAGCTGCGTCGTGCGACCGGCGAGCACCATGTCCGCGGTGCGCGCGGCGCGGCGCGGCAGCAGGA
>JBEBCR010000269.1:0-3646 GCA_041157565.1 Planctomycetota bacterium
CTCGAGGAGTCGCGGCGCCTGGACGCGGCCACCGGAGAAACGACCGGCGACGGAGACGTTCGCGCGCGGCGCGCGCAGGTCCAGTCCGGCCTCGACGCGCGGCGCGTCGCCGGGCCAACCGTCGAGCTTGGCGTCGAGGGAGAGCGCCGACTCCGCGCCGCAGAGGTCCGCCCACAGTCCTTCGACGCCCGCGAGGCGGTCGATCGCCAGTCCCGGCAGGCGCGCGGACGAGGCACGCAAGGAAAGCGTCGCCGGACGGCCCGCGGCGAGTTCCCACGGCGCGGCGCAACCGACCTCGAGCGACAGCTCGAACGGTTCGACCGCGACCAGGCTCGCGCGCGCGGCGACGGTGGCCGGCTCGCGCGGCGCCACCTTCGCGTCGAGTTCCAGGGCGCGCACCTCGAGCTCGTCCAAGCCCAGCTCCGCCAGCGTCGCGTCGGCGAGGGCGAAGGACGAGAGCGACACGCGCAGCCGCGCGCGCGCCTCGCGCAGCCACGCGGCAGCGTCGAACGCCTCGGGCTTGGCGAAGTCGGGCGCCGGCGCCGACAGCTCGTCCACGACGACCCGCAGCTCGACGCCACCTTGGCGCGCGCTCCAACGCGAGCCCGGCGGCAGGTGCGGCGCAAGCAGCGGCGCGAGGGCGCCCTCGGCCGCGCGCGCCTCGACGCGCAGCGCCTCGGCGCCATGGGCGAGCAGCTTGCCGTCGGCGAGCTTGACGCGCGTCGCGAGGCTCGCCGTCTGCGCGGCGACGACGAGTTCCAGTTCGCCCTCTCGCGTGGACAAGCCGCGCGCGTCGACGCGCACGTCGAGCGTGGGCCCGAGGAGCGCGCCGAGCGGCGCCGGCCCGGCGCCCGGCGCGGAGGACGAGCCGGCGAGCGCCTCGAGGCATGGCACGCCCAGCGCGTCGAGGCGCAGGCTGGCGTCGAGCGGCGGCGCCCCGGCCAGCGACTCGAGCTCCAGCCAGGCGCCCCAGTCCGCGCACCGCGCGTCGAGCGCGAGTCGTCCTGTGGCGCCGGTCTCGAGGCCGCAGTCGAAGCGCGCGCGCGCCGCTCCGCCCGCCTCCACGTCCAACGCCAGCGTCGGACGCAGCAGGGAGACCGCGACGCCTTCGGCGCGCAGCGCCTCGTCGGCGTAGCGCACGCCGAAGCCTTGGACCTCGAGGCGGACGCTCGCCGCGCGCCGCAGCGCCTGGAGCGGCGCCTCGCCGTCCTGGATCGCCCGCAGCGGCACGCGCAGCGCGAGCACGCGCATGCGCGCCTCGCCATCGAGCGGCGCGAGTTCGGCCGCGGGGCGCGTGGCCGCGAGTCCCTGCGCGATGGTCGCGAGCTCGGCCTGCAGGCGGCCCACGCCGGGCGACAGGCGCAGCTCCACCTCGTCGGGAGCCTCCACCGCGAGCACTCCGTCGGCCAGCCGCGCCTTGGCGGAAAGTGCGGCCTGAGGGCTCTCGAAGCGCAGCTCGACCCGGCCGCTTGTCAAATTTGCTTGACGCAGCGCGAGTTCGATCGAGGCTTGCGGGCCCAACTGGCGCACCACTGCCCCATCGAGGCGCGCGAAGCCGTCGACCAGCGCCAGCGGCAGGCGCTCGAGCGACAGCGTCGCGTCGATCGGCGGCAGCTCGCCCGCGAGGAAACGCCCTGGCTCGCGGCAGCCCGCGTCGAGCACCAGCCGGCCGCTGGCGCCGGCGGCCACTTCGGCCTCGAAGTGCAGGCTCGCCCCCACCCCCGGTTCGATCCGCAGGCTGGTCGAGGGGTCGGCGAGCACGGGCTGCACGCCGCGCGCGAGCAGTTCGAGCTCGGACCAGTTGGCGCGCAGCGGCAAGTTGGCGTCGAGCTGCAGCTCGAGCTCCCCGAGCAGCCGCGAAAGCCGCGTGGAGTCCGCGCGCGCGGCCGGATCGAGGAGCAGCTCCAGAGGCAGCTTGCAGCGCGACACCTCGACCACGAAGGGACGCTCCGAGGCCTCGATCGAGAGGCGCGCTCCTTGCGGCAGGTGCGGCGCCAGCGCAGGTTCGATCCAGCCGCGCGGCGTGGGCGTCTCGAGCTTCAGGAGCGGCGGCTCGGAGGCGACCAGCACGCCGTCGGCGAGGCGCGCCTGCACGGCGAGGCGCGTGCGCGGCGAATCCAGCCGCAAGCGCACGCTTCCGGCCTCGAGGCTCGCGTCCTCGGCCTCGAGCGACAGGTCGAAGGTCTCGCCCAGTTGCGCCGCCAAGCGCCCTTCCTGCATGGCCAGGGCGTCGAGCAGGCCCGCGGGGAAGCCGCGCACGCTCGCCGTGGCGTCGAGCGACTCGAAGGGACGGCGCGCGTCCTGCAAGAGGCCCAGCACGCGCGCTTCGCAGGCCAACTCGCCGCCTTGCAGCCCGCCCCGCAGCGCGACGCGCAGCGCCTCGCTCGGGCGCGCCAGCGCCGTCAAGGAAACTTGACGCAACTCCAGCGGCGCCCCGGCGCGGCGCGTGGTGGCGTCCGACCAAGACAGGCGCGGCGCCGACAGCGCGAAGTCCAGCTCCAGCCGGCGCAGCCATCCGGCGAGGTCGAAGGGCTCTCCTTGCGGCTCGGCCGGCGTCGGCTCGGCCGGAGCTGGCGCCGGAAGCGCGCGCGGCGCCAGGGAGCGCTCGAGGTTCGTGCGGCCGGCGTCGTCGGCGACGAGTTGCGCGTCGAGCTCCACGCGCACCTCGCCCACCTTGCCGTCGAGCGCGCCCAGCAAGTCGCGCAGCGAGGGCAGGTCCACCGCCACGGTGGCGACGCGTTCGCCCTCGGGCGTCGCCAACGTCGTGCGCTCGAGTCTCTGGCGCGCGAACCACGCCAGCGAGAGTTCGCCCACCTCGACGCGCCCCTCGAAGCGGCGCGCGCATTCCTCCTCGATGGCGCGCGCCACCCACCCGCCGGCGAGGGTCGGCAGCAAGGCGAGCAGCACCACGAACAGCGCGGCGAGCGCCAGGGAGGCGTACAGCAGGCGGCGCAGCAGGGGTCGACGAACGGCGGGTGTGGCGGACATGGCGAAGTGGGGGTCCATACTCCACCAAGCGCGACACCGCTCCTAGGGGCAACATCCCGGGCGACCTGCGACTTGCAAACTTGATGCAAGCCCCGTGTTGGGAGCGAGTTCCCGCTTTGCAACTGACTGCAAGTCACGGTGATCCCAGCCGTACTGGACGTCCAAATTCACAAGTTATCCACAATCCCTAGTGGGTGCTTGGCGCCACCACCCCAAGCGCTAGACTTTGGGGACACGACCATGTCCCCCATGCCCCGCCCCACCCGCATCTACCTCGTCGGCGCGCACGCCACGGGCAAGACCACCTTGGCCCGCTGGATCCGCGACCACTACGGCGTGCCGATGATCAGCGAGGTTGCGCGCGGCGTCCTGGCGGAGATGGAAGCGCGCCTCGACGCGCTGCGCAGCGACCTCGACCTCGTCGACCGCTACCAAAGCGAAGTGTTCGCGCGCCAACTCGAAGCCGAAGCCGCGCACGACGGCCCCTTCGTCTCCGACCGCGCCTTCTGCAACCTCGCCTACGCCGCCCACCACGCCCGCATCCTCGGCACGATCGCCTCGGACCCGCGCCTGGCCGAGTACATGCAAGGCGTGCGCGGCGGCATCGTCTTCTTCCTTCGCCCCCACAAGGAACTGGTCGTCGCCGACGGCGTCCGCG
>JBEBCR010000270.1:0-3793 GCA_041157565.1 Planctomycetota bacterium
ACCTTGTCCCAGATGGTCGTCGTGGCGACCGGGCGGTCGGGACGCGGCACGAGCACGTCGATGCGCTCGAAGTGGCGCGAGAACTCGCGCTGCATGGCGTGGAACGGCCCCTTCTCTCCCACCACGACCTGGCGGTCGCCCGAGACCATCAGGAGGCGCATGCGCGCTCCTTCGCCACGACGCGGTAGACGGCCGCCAGGCGCTCGGCGAGTCCTTCGGCCGAGTGGCGCGCCTGCACGCGCAGGCGCGCGCGCGCGCCCGTCGCCGCCATGGCGGCCGGAGCGTCGAGCCACTGCGCGAGGCCGAAGGCCAGTTCGGTCGTGTCGGCGCCGAGCCAGCCGGTGCGCTCGTGGGCCACGATCTCGGAGACGCCGCCCACGTTCGTCGCCAGCGCCGGCTTGCCGGCGGCCGCGGCCTCGAGCAGCGAGACGGGCGCGCCTTCGCTGCGCGAGACGAGCATCACCGCGTCGAGGTCGGCCAGCACCGCCGCCATGTCGACGCGCGCGCCGAGGATGTGGGCGCGCGCCTGCAGCGCGGGCGGCAGGGCCTGCACGCGGCGCTCGAGCAGGGCGCGCTGGTCGCCATCGCCGATCCAGGCCACGTGCAGCCGCGGATAGCGCGGGTGCAGGAGCTGCAGCACCTCGAGCGCCAGCTCCGGCCGCTTGACCTCGGCGAGGCGCCCCACCACGCCCACCACCACGTCGCGCTCGTCCGCCCCGACGAGCCGCCGCAGCTCGCCGTGCCGACTTTGGATGGCGAGCAGCGGCGCGAGGTCGATGCCCGGCGGCACCACCACGAGGCGCCTCTCGTCCGGCACGACCCCGAGGCGCACGAGGTCGTCGGCCGTGGCGTGCGAGACGGCGAGGATGCGGTCGGTGTCGCGCGCCGCGCGCGCCTCCAGCGCGACCAGCGCCTTGGACACCCCGGCGGGGAAGTAGCCTTCGAGCACGTGACCATGGAAGGTGTGCACGCGGCCGACGCCGTCCATCCCGTCGAGGGCGCGCCGGCCGAGCGCGCCCGCCTTGCTGGCGTGCGTGTGGAGGATGTCGGGACGGAAGCGGCGCAGCTCGCGCCGCAGCCACCACCACGCGCGCAAGTCGCCCGTGGGCGACAAGCCGCGGGCGAGCCCGGGCACGCGCACCGCGTCGATGCCGCGCGAGCGCAGCTCGTCGAGCAAGTCGCCTTCGCCCGGCTCGCTCGCCCCGCAGTACACGCGCAGCTCGAACCCTTGGCGCGCCAGCACGGGGTCGCTGGCGAGGCATTGGCGCGCCGGGCCGCCGAGGTTCAGGCGAGTCAGGATGCGAGCGATGCGCATGCGCGTCCCTCCCGGGCGTCGGCGGCGACGCCATGGCGCGTCCAGAGTTCGTCGACGATCTGGGCGAGGCTCGCTCGCGGCCGCGGAGCGCCCAGCGCGGCGAGGCGCGACAAGTCCGGCACGCGACGCGCCGTCTCGCCGGCGCGGGCCGGCAGGTGCAGCAGCCGCGCGGAGCCGAGTCCTCCGCGCGCGGCCACGCACTCGGCCACGGCGCGCACGCTGGCCACAGCGTCACCGCCCAGGTTGAGCGGTCCGGCGGGTTGCGCGGGCGCGTCGAAGAGGAGCCACGCGAGGCAGCGCGCCACCTCGTCCACGGCGGCGAAGGTGCGCACGGCCGATCCGTCGCCGCACACGGGCAGCGGCTCGCCCGCGCGCGCGGCCTCGACGAGGCGCGGCAGCAGCATGCCTTGCGCCGCGCTCTGGCCGGGCCCGACGACGTTGAAGAAGCGCAGCGCCGTGGCGCGTCCGCGCGTGGCGCGCGCCACTAGCTCCTCGCCCGCGAGCTTGGAGGCCGCGTAGGCGTCGCGCCCCGCGCGACCGCGTCGCAACGGCGCGTCCTCGGCGAGCGGTCCATCCTGGTCGTCGTAGACCTCGCTGCTGGAGGCGATCCACACGCCATCCTCGCGGCCTTGCTCGGCCAAGGCGGAGCACAACGCCTCGAAGCCGCGCAGGTTCGAGGCGTGGCAGCCTTCGGGATCCGCCATGACGCGCTCGACGCCCACGATCGAGGCGAGGTGCACCACGGCGCGCCACGGCCGCGCCAGGGCGACGAGCCAGTCAGCGCGCTGGCGGGCGTCGCCCACGACCAGTTCGGCCGCGCCGGAGGAGAGCGCGGGTTCCAGGTTGGCGCGCGAGCCGCTGGAGAGATCGTCGAGGACGACGACCTGCGCTCCGCGCGCGACGAGGGCGCGCACCAAGGCGGAGCCGATGAAGCCGGCCCCGCCGCTGACGACGATCCGTCGCGCCGTGCTCGGCCCGGCTTCCATGCCCGGAGTGGACGCGCTGCGCGCCTGCATCTTCCCGCCGATTGTAGGAGCAGGGAGGCCGCGACCTGAAGCGCTCAGACGAAGAACAGGGCCAGGTGCCAGCCGGTCAGCAGGGTGTAGGCGAACGCCGCCAGCCACAGCCCCGTGCGGGCCACCGGGTAGTTCTTGTGGACGGTCAGGACGAGCAGGGCGACGCCGATGACGACCCCCTTCGTGACCACGAACGAGGTGCGCCCGGACAGGAGCATCTGCTCGGCGACCGGGTTGAACTCGACGCCCCCGCGCTGGAGGTGGACGATCGTGAAGTAGGTGTCGAACAGGTTGAGCAGCGCGATCCACAGGACCAGCGCCAGGAGGCTCGGCTCGTAGACGTCGACGAAGGAGCCCGCCTTCTCGCCCGCGCGGCGCGCCGCGCGCCGTCGGCCGCCGACGAAGGACCAGCGCGACAGGCGCGGCGTGGGCTGGCGGCGTCGGTCGGATCCGCGGGGCGGGTGGCTGGGTGTGGGCTGCACGCGAGTCCTTTGGGCGCCGACCCCGGCGCCCGTGCGTGCCGAATCTATCGGCCTTCGGACTTGGGCAAGTGGACACCCAGGGCTTGCTCGTAGACCGCCAGCGTCTCATCCACCATGCGATCGATGGAAAAGCGTTCCCGGACCCAGGCCGGACCGGCCTCCGCGGCGCTGCGGGCGAGGCCCTCGTCGGAGGCGACGCGCACCAGGGCGTCGGCCAGCGCCTCGGGATCCCTGGGCGGCACGAGCAGGCCGGTGCGGCCCTCGAGCACGACCTCGGGGATGGCGGAGACCGTCGTGCTGACGATCGGAAGGCCCATCGTCATGGCCTCCAGGAACACGAGGCCCAGTCCCTCCCACAACGAAGCCATGGTGAACGAGTCGGCTGCGCACAACAGCTCGGGGATGTCGCGGCGAATGCCCAGGAAGCGCACGGAATCGGAGAGCTCGAGCTCGCGCGCGAGCCGTTCGGCGCGCTGGCGTCCATCGCCGAAGGGATCGTCGCCCGCCAGCCACAGCTTCAGCCGCGGCTCGCGTCGGCGCGCGCGCGCGAAGGCGGCGAGCAGCACGTCGTGGGCCTTCTGCGGCGCGAAGCGCGCGATGCAGATGGCGACATGGTCCCCCTCCGCGGCCCCGAGTTCGGAGCGCAGGCGCGCGCGGTGTTCGGCGCGACGCGCCTTGGCGCGCTCGAAGGCGCTCGTGTCGAGGCCGTAGTACACGCGCACGATGCGCCCCGGCGCGACGCGTCCGTGGCGCGCGATGAAGCGGCCCACGTGGTCCGACAGGACGATCGTACGGCGCGGCAGGTTGCCGAGGATGCCGTGGGCGAACGAGACGAGCGGCGACAGGAGCGCGCGCTCGTCGTTGTGCTTGCTGGCGACGAGTCGCGCGCGCGCGCCGCACGCGGTGGCGACGAGCGCGCCCACGGCGTCGGCCGTGAGAAGGTGCGTGTGCACGACGTCGGCCCCCCGCACGAGGGCGGC
>JBEBCR010000271.1:0-3798 GCA_041157565.1 Planctomycetota bacterium
CATAGCGAGGGCGACGAGGCAGAGAAGGAACATGCAGGCACTCTGCGCCCTGCAAACGCGGCCGACCGTCTTGAATTCGAGTGGCTTGCGAGGCTTGGACATCATGGATGCGACTGCTGCCGATCGGCATGGAAGACCGTCCGGCGTCGAGGCAGCGATCGATGCTCCAGCCTAGGGCTGAAGAGGGGCGCATGCAACGGGACGTGTCGCTCGCGGCGCCCTTGCCGGGCGCGAGCATGGCGTGCGCGATGCCCGCGGCGAACTCGACGAAGCATCCGTCGAAGATCGGGCGCTGGCGACGAGGCCACGCCATCGGTGTCGCGCTTGGATCCGGCCCGTCCGCCTCAAGCCGCCTGCGCGCCGCGACGCGCCAGGCGCCGCCAGGTGTCCACCACGGTGTCGGGGTTGAGCGAGATCGAGCCGATGCCCAGGTCGACCAGCCATTCGGCGAAGTCGGGGAAGTCGGACGGCCCTTGGCCGCAGATGCCGATGTAGCGGCCGCGGCGGCGGCACGCCTCGACCGCCATGGCGATCAGGGCGCGCACGGCGGGATCGCGTTCGTCGAAGCTGGAGGCGACCAGCCCCGAGTCGCGGTCGAGTCCGAGGCACAGCTGGGTCAGGTCGTTGCTGCCGATGCTGAACCCGTCGAAGTGGTCGAGGAAGCGGTCGGCGAGCAGCGCGTTCGACGGCACCTCGCACATCATCACGAGGCGCAGACCGCCCGATCCGTCGGGCCGCGCGCCGCCGCCGCGCGCCAGTCCGTGGCGCGCCAGCAGGGCGACGGCGCGCTGGGCCTCGGACAAGGTGCGCACGAACGGCACCATCAGTTCGACGTTGGCGAGTCCCAGCTCCTCGCGCACGCGCTTGAGCGCGCGGCACTCCATGGCGAAGGCCTCGGCGAATTCGTCGGCCACGTAGCGCGAGGCGCCGCGGAAGCCGATCATGGGGTTCTCCTCGACCGGCTCGAACACCTCGCCGCCGACGAGCGCGCGGTACTCGTTCGACTTGAAGTCCGACAAGCGCACGATGACGGGCTTGGGCCAGAACGCCGCGGCGATGGTGGCGACGCCTTCGGCCAGCTTGTCCTCCCACCACCGCGCCGGCGAGGCGTGGCCCGCGGCCAGTTCGGCGACGCGCGCGCGCACTTCGTCCGGCAGGCGTTCCGGCTCCAGCACGGCGCGCGGGTGCACTCCGATGGCGTTGCCGACCACGAACTCGATGCGCGCGAGGCCCACGCCTTCGTTGGGCTGCGTGGCGAAGCCGAAGGCCAGCTCGGGGTTGCCGACGTTGAGCATGAGCTTGCACGGCGCCTCGGGCAGCGGCTCGTCGACCTCGACGACCTCCTCGATCGGCAGCGCGCCGCGCCAGACGACGCCGGTCTCGCCCTCGCAGCACGACACGGTCACCACTTGCCCGTCCTGCAGGCGCTCGAGCGCGTCGCCGCAGCCGACGACCGCCGGGATGCCCAGCTCGCGCGCGATGATGGCCGCGTGGCAGGTGCGCCCGCCGCGATCCGTGACGATGGCCGCCGCGCGCTTCATCACCGGCTCCCAGTTGGGATCGGTCATGTCAGCCACCAGCACGTCGCCCTTCTGCACGCGGTGCATCTCGGACGGGTCGCCAACGACGCGCACCACGCCGACGCCGACCTTGGTGCCGATGGCGCGCCCGCTCGCCAGCGCCTCGGAGCGCGCCTGGAGCTTGTGCCGCACGCGACGCGCGGGGCGCCGCGACGCGACGGTCTCCGGGCGCGCCTGCAGGATCCACAGGCTGCCGTCGCGGCCGTCGAGTCCCCACTCCACGTCCATGGCGCGGCCATAGTGGCGCTCGATGGCGACGGCGCAACGCGCGAGTTCCAGCACCTGGGCGTCGGACAACGAAAAGGCGCCCCGCTCCGCCGCGCTCGTCTCGACCACGCGCACGCGCTCGGCCGAGCCTGGCTCGGCCCAGACCATCTTCCTCTCCTTCGAGCCGAGGCGGCGGCGCACGATGGCGGGCCGTCCTTCGGCGAGCAGGGCCTTGTGCACGTGGTACTCGTCGGGATTGACCGCGCCCTGGACGACGCACTCGCCCAATCCATGGCTGGAGGTGACGAACACCACGCCGTCGAAGCCCGATTCCGTGTCGAGGGTGAAGAGCACGCCCGAGGCGCCGATGTCGCTCCTCACCATGCGCTGCACGCCGACGGACAAGCTGACGTCCTCGTGGCGGAAGCCGTGGTGCGCGCGGTAGGCGATGGCGCGGTCGGTGTACAAGCTCGCGTGCACGTCGCGCAGGCGCTCGAGCACCGCCTCGACGCCGACGACGTTGAGGTAGGTCTCCTGCTGCCCGGCGAAGGAGGCGTCGGGCAGGTCCTCCGCGGTGGCCGACGAGCGCACGGCCACGGGCACCAAGGCGCCTTCGCGCGCCTCGAGCGCCGCGTGCGCGTCGCGCACGGCCTGTTCGAGCTCGGCGGGCGGCGGAGCGGCGCGGATCCACGCGCGCACCTCGGCGCCGCAGGCGGCGAGCGCCGCGACGTCCTCCACGTCCAAGCCTTCGAGTCGCCGGGCGATGCGCTCGCCAAGGCCGTCCTGCGCCAAGGCCAGCCGGAAGGCCGTGGCCGTGGTGGCGTAGCCGCCTGGCACGCGCACGCCCGCCTCCGACAGCGCGCCGATCATCTCCCCCAAGGAGGAGTTCTTCCCCCCCACCAGGGCCAGGTCGGCGAGTCCGACATCGGCGAGGTCGAGGACGAGGGCTTCGGCGCGGGAGGAGGGACGGGGTCGGGACATGCTCGCACCACGTGGCTAGAGTCTGGGTCGATGGAACCGAACCAGCGCGGGAACGCGACCGGCGCGCGCAGCGTCTACTTCGTCTCCGACAGCACGGGCGTGACGGCGGAGACGTTCGGGCGCTCGCTGCTGGCGCAGTTCGGGCTCGGCCGCCGTCGCGACGACGCGTCGAACGTGCAGGAGCACCGCCTGCCCTTCGTCGACAGCATCGAGAAGGCAAGGGCGGCGCGCCGCGCGATCGACGAGCAGTGCGACGAGGACGGCGTCCGCGCGCTGGTGTTCAGCACGCTGGTGGACGCCTCCATCGCGGCGGAACTCGGCCGCACCAAGGGCCTGTTCCTCGACTTGTTCGCCTCGTTCATCGGACCTTTGGAGCGGGAACTGGAGCTCAAGGCCGAGCACGTGCTCGGCGCCTCCCACGCCGACGCGCAGACCCCCGCCTACCGGCGCCGCATCGAGGCCATCGACTACGCGCTGGCCACCGACGACGGCCAGCGTCCCGACCGCTTGCGCGAGGCCGATGTCGTGCTCGTGGGGGTCTCGCGCTGCGGCAAGACCCCCACCAGCCTGTACCTCGCCATGCAGCACGGCCTGAAGGCGGCCAACGTGCCCCTCATCCCCGAGGACTTCGAGCGCGGGCGGCTGCCCGAGGCCCTCGCCGGCCTGGAGGGCCGGATCTTCGGCCTTACGATCGCCCCGGCGCGCCTCAGCGAGATCCGGCAAGGTCGCCGGCCGGGCAGCCGCTACGCGGCCCTGGAGACGTGCAGGACCGAGATCGAGCAGGCCGCGGCGCTGATGGCCGCGGCGGGGATCGCCTGCCTGTCCACGACCTCGCGCTCCATCGAAGAGATCGCCGCAACCGTGCTGCAGCAGCTCGAGGCCCGACGCGGCGCGGGGCGCGACGCGTGAGCGCGCGCGTCCTCAGGGACGCGGAGCCTCGGGCCGCAGCCAAAGCCAGGCGAGCACGACGACGAGCACGGAGACGACCGTGGCGGCGAGCGCGGGGCCCATGCCCGAGCTGATGATGCCG
>JBEBCR010000272.1:0-4438 GCA_041157565.1 Planctomycetota bacterium
CTGGGCCACGGCGCCACGACGAGGTCGCTCGTGGTGCTCGACTCGCCGACGACCTTGACGCGCACCGGCCGCAGTCCGGCGCCGCGGTGGTGGACGCGGTCGATGCGATCGTGCCGGTCCTTCGGGTCGTCGGGGCGGGTCGTCGGCGTCCACGTGTGGCCCGGCCAGGCGATCGGATCGGGATGCAGCGCGCGCCACGCGTCCTTGAGCCCCGCTTCCTCGAGCAGCGTCGAGCCCGGCCAGCGCACCGCCAGCGGGCAGGCGCCGGCGCTCGCCGCGGCGGGAGTCCAATCGAGGTGCGACGGTTCGTTGAAGTCGCCGGCCACGACGAGCGGCAGGTCGTCGTCGAGCGCGTCCTCCAGATCCTCCAGCAGCGCCTCGAGGTTGGCGAGGCGCGCCGCCTTGGCTTCGGCGATCGCCTCGGCCTCGGTGGAGATGAAGCGGCCGCCTTCGTAGGCGATCTTCGCCAACTGGTACGGCTGGTACGGCGCCGCGGGCAGGTGCACGCTGGCGACGTGCACTTGGCGCCCACTCGGCAGTTCGACGATGGCTGCGTGGCGCGTGCGACCCGCGAAGCGGTGGCGCGTGGCCACGCCGCGACCGCCGCTGAACGCCATGTACGACCAGCCGAGCCGCGCCGACAGGACGGCCGCGTTGTCGGGGCGCCCCTCGGCCAGTCCGCGCGACTCCTGGAAGCACACGGCGTCGGGAGCCGTCTTCTGCAGCACGCGCAGGGTGTCCTCCAGCGGCCGCTTGCCCGCGTCGCCGCCGTGCCACAGGTTCAGCGTCAGCACGTCGAAGGTCTCGGGCAGGCCGACGTCGTCGGCGCCCTGCCTGGGGCCGCTCGACGCGCAGGCGGCGAGGAGCGCGAGGCCCAGGACGGCCAGCAAGGCGCGCGCGCGGCGCGCCGGACGGTGGAGGATGGCGTGCATGCGGTGCGCGGTCGTGTTCATGCCTTGAGGTCGAAGATGCCCACCAGCGACAAGCCGTCGAGTCCGGGCAGGTGGTCGAACAGCGCCAGCACGGGGATGGCGGCGTTGACCAGCTTGAGCTTGGCCGGCGAGAAGGTCTTCGAGTAGTTCGTGTCGCGGTCCTTCTTGAGGCGGTAGCCCCAGGCGCCGACCGGGTTCATCGGGCGCAGGGCGCGCGTGGCGAAGCCGTGGCGCTCGAACAGCGAGCGCAGCGCGTCGGCGTCGTAGCGCCGCCAGTGGCCGCTGGCCTTGTCCATCGCGCCGTACAGGCGCGACTGCGCCGGGACCTTGATCACCGCGGTGCCGCCGGGCGCGAGGCGCGCCTTGAGCTTCTCGACGAAGGCGTCGTCGTCCTCGAAGTGCTCGACCACGTCGAGCGCCACCGCGACGTCGGCGCGCACGTCGGCGATCTCGCGCCAATCGCCGCGCAGGTCGGCCTGGCGCGCGTCGACCTTGCCCCCGGCGAAGCGCGCGGAGAGCGTGCGCAGGAGCTCCGGGTTGACGTCGACCGCGACGACCTTGTCGCAGCGCGGCAGGTAGTGCTCCAGCACCATGCCGGCTCCGCAACCCAGCTCGAGCACGGTGCCGCGCACGCTGTCCTGGAAGCGGCGCGCGATCCACGCGTAGTAGTTCGGCAGGAGCGCCATGCGGTCCTGGGCCTCGTGGTAGACGAGGTTCGACCGGTCGAGTTCGCGCGCGTCGCCCATCCTGCGGCCAAGAGGCTACCACGCGCGCCATCAAGGCGCAGCGACGCGCACCGCCATGCCGGGCCGCAGCACGCCGCCGCGCACGACGCGGCACACGAAGCCGCTGCGGCCGAGCATCAGGTCCGGGAAGCGCTTGTCGATCGAGCGCAGCGTGTTGCACGGCTCGCGCACGTCGTGGATCGCGAGCTCGACCTCGTCGCCGATCGACAGGCGGTCGTCGGGCGAGAGCTTGGCGAAGTCGATCCCTTCGAGCAGCAGGTTCTCGCCGAAGGAGCCCGGCGCCTCGCAGGCGACCCCGTCGCGGCGCAGCGCCGCGTAGTCCTCCACGCTGAACAGGCACACCGCGCGGTCCACGCCGCCGTGCAGGCGGAAGCGGTGCTTGTCGCCGACGAGGCCGAGCGCGCCGCACTCGGCCTCGGGGACGGGTAGCTTCGGGATGCCGCCGGGCCCGAGGCACACGGCGCGCACGACCCCCTGGCGCAGCGCTGCGGTGCTCACTCCTTCAGGAAGAAGTAGTAGAGCTGGCCCTCGCTGCGCGTCGAGCCCGCGAGTTGCTCGGCGTCGTCGCCCGAGCCGAGGTAGATGTCGGCGCGGCCCGCGGTGCGGATGGCGCCGCCGGTGTCCTGGTCGAACATGAAGTGGTCGATGAGCGTGCCTTCGCCGCGCGGTCCGACCTTGCCGGAGACGTAGACGATGGAGCCGCGCGGGAAGAGCGACTTGTCGGTGGCGAGGCTGCGGTTCGCCGTGACCGGCACGTTGAGCGAGCCGCGCGGATCGCCCTCGATCGTCGTGAAGAACACGAAGCTCTCGTTGCGGTTCAGGTAGTCCTGGACCTTGTCCGGGTTGGCGGCGGCCCACTGGCGGATGGCGCGCAGCGACACGCCGTCCTTGGGCAGTTCGCCGTCGGCCACCAGCGCCTGGCCGAGCGAGGAGTACTCGCGGCCGTTCTTGGCCGAGTAGCCCAGCTTGTGGAGCGAGCCGTCCTCGAGGCGGATGAAGGCCGAGCCGTTGACGTGCGCGATGTACGCGTCGATGGGGTCCTTGAGCCAGGCAAGCTCGAGTCCCTGGCCTTCCAGCATCGCGCTGGCCTCGATGACCGCGCGTTCGGGATAGGGCTCGTAGCCCGCGTCCGTCTTCCGTCCGAGGATCGTGCCGTCCTCGGCCTTGGCGAGGTCCTTGGGGCTCTTGTACAGCGGATGGACGAACTTGGCCGACCGCGTGCGGCTGCCCTCGAGGATCGGGGTGCAGTACGCGGTGTAGAGCACGCCGCCGCCAGCGCCGTCCCAGCCGGCGCTCTTCAGCACCTCGAACTCGGCCAGCACCCGCGCCTCGAAGTCGTCGCCGTCCTTGGCGGTCTCGAGGAGCTCCTTGAACCGCTCGAGGCTCTTGAGCGCGCGCTCGTGCGTCACGCCCTCGACGGGGAAGAACCCCGGCGAGCTCTTCTTCTTCATCCACGCGATGCTCTGCTCGAGCGCCGGCAGCATCTCCCGCTTGGCCCAGTAGTCGTGGGCGAAGCGCGGCGGCGCCTCGTCCGGACCGAGCGGCAGCAGCGCGGGCGCGCCGTCAGGCAGCGAGCGGCCGTAGTCGGGTTGGGCGGTCTTGCAGGAGGAGAGCGACAGCAGCGCGGCGCAACCGGCCGCGACGAGCAGGTTCAACGTGGGATGTGCCATGGGTGTGGGGGGCGAGTCTGGCAACTGCCGCGGGCGGTTTCACCTGTCCGCCGCGCCGCGGGACGGCTCCGGTGGCGCACCTGCTCCGGAAGCCGCCCGTCCGCTAGACTGGTCCGCTCCGATGCCCTGCCTGGTTGGATGCCTCTGGCTGTCGCTGCCGCGACTCGTGCTGCTCCTGACGTGGCTCTTCACCGACGCCATCGGCGAGGCGTACGAGACCAAGATCTGGCCCTTCCTCGGCTTCTTCTTCCTGCCGGTCACGACGCTCGCCTACGCGTTCGTCCACACCAGGGGACAGGACCTCGACGGCGCCGGTTGGATCGTGATGATCGTCGCCGTGCTGGTCGACTTGGGCGTGCTGGGCTTCGGTCGCCGTCGCCGCAGGAACCCGCCCCCCGCTGGCGGCGGCCAGGGCGGTGGTTCGGGCGGCGGCCAGGGCGGCTTCGGCCGCGTGATCGACGTCGAGGCGCGGCGCATCGGCTGATGCCGGGCCCGGCTGCGCGCCGCGCGGACGATGACGATCAGGGGGCGGGGAAGACCGTCGACGAGTGGATCTCGTCCACGCCGGTCGCGGCGACGATCTCGGCCGCGTTGTGGGCGCGCACGCCCCCTCCCGGCAGGATCCGGATGCGGCCGCGCGCCGCCTCGACGAGGCGGCGCAGCTCGAGGCGGCCCGCGTGGGCGTCCTTGGCGCCGCCGGACGTCAGGACGCGCCGCACCCCGCACTCGACGAGCACCTCGAGCTCGCGCAATGGGTCGGCCACGTGCTCGAAGGCGCGGTGGAACGTCGCGGGCACGCCGCGCGAGCGCGCCACGAGCGCCTCGAGGGCCGCGCGATCGACGCGCCCGTCGGCCGTGATCCAGCCATAGACCACGCCGTGCGCGCCGCAGTCGAGCACGCGCTCGAGGTCGTCCAAGGTGCGCGCCAGGTCGTCGCCGCGCGCCACGAAGTCGCCGCCGCGCGGACGCACCATGCAGAACAGCGGCGCGCTCGTCTCGGCGGCCAGGACGCGCACGAGCTCGGAGGTCGGCGTGAGGCCGCCCAAGTCGAGCCGCGAGCACACTTCCAGCCGTCCGGCCCCGCCGGCCA
>JBEBCR010000273.1:0-3224 GCA_041157565.1 Planctomycetota bacterium
CGTCCAGCGGCACGTTGGCGAAGGTGTCGTTCTGCGTGTGGTGCACGAACGTGTAGTCGCGCTCGCTCTGCTTCCAGAAGAAGGCCGGCACGCCGGCGCCGACGAACGGCGCGTGGTCGGAATCGCCGCTGTTCCGCAGGGCTTCGACCTCGCGCAGCTCGAACGGGCGGCGCGCGTCCAGCCCGCGCAGGCGCTCGGCCAAGGGCTGCATGTCGGGGAGCATCGCGTAGGTGGCGTCGAGCCCGGCGAGGAAGGTGCCGCCTCCATCGTGGTTGAGCACGATGCTGGTGCGCGCGAGCTCGTCGGCGTGGTCGCGCACGTAGCCCTGCGAGCCGTACAGGCCCTGCTCCTCGCCGGTGTACAGCACGAAGCGGATCGTGCGCCGCGGCCGCACGCCGCTCTGCGCCAGGACGCGCGCCGCCTCCATGGTCGTCGCCACGCCCGTGCCGTTGTCCTGCGCGCCCTGCGCGCCGTCCCACGTGTCGAGGTGGCCCTGGACGATCACGTATTCGTCGGGGAATTCGCTGCCGACGAGATCGGCCACGACGTTCGAGCAGGGCACGGGACCGTCCTCGAAGCGGTTGTCGATCTGGAACTCGAGCTCCACGCGCCCGCCGGCGCGCAGGCGCCGCACCAGCTCCTCGTGCTGGTCGAAGCGCACGCGCACCATGGGCCGCTTGCCGCGCGACTGGGCGCGGAAGTCGCCGGACATGACGAGCAGGCCGCTCTTGGCGCCGGCGCGCAGCAATCCCAGCGGCTGCACCCGATCGTGGAGCTCGTCGAGGCGCTTCCTCCACGCCGCGTCGAGGCGCTCGTCGACGCGCACGAGCCACGCGCCGCGCAGCGCCTCCTCTCCCACCGCGTCCAGCTCGGCCTGGTCGCGCGGTTCGAGGCGCGCGGGGCCGCGCCGCGCGCCTTGCGTGCCGACCGTCCACGACGCCGTCATGAAGTCGAGCTCGAGCGGTTCGTCGCCGAGCACGCGCCCGAAGGAAGGGCCGCGGTCGAAGCGCGCCGCCGCCATGCCCCATGTCTCGAGGCGCGCCTCGAGGCCGAACGACTCGAACTGCGCGCGCGCCCACTCGCAAGCCGCGTCGGCCTTCCTGGATCCGGTCAGCCGCGGCGCGTGCTCCTCGCACAGGATCTTCAGCAACTCGATCGTGCGGTCGTGGGCGCGCGCGAAGGCCAGGGCGCGCGCGAAGTCGTCGCCAGCCGCCTCGGTGCGCGAACCGGGCGTCGCGGCCACGGCCTCTGGCCGCGACTCCCGCGCGGGCGCCTCGGGACGCGGCGGCGCTTCGACGGTCGCCTGCGCGCTCGACGCGGCGCTCGTCGAAGAGTCCGCGGGAGCACGCGCCACCGCGCCGGACGGCTCCGAGGCGGGACGCGGCGCTTGGCAGGCGACGAGGAGGAGGATCGGCGGCAGGGCGAGCGTCCAGATGCGCATGGGCGCGAGCATAGTCGCCCGCCGCGCGTCGCGCGCGGCGGATTCGGGCCGTCCGTCCCTTGAGGCGGCCGACCCGCGGCGGGACACTCTGCCGCGTGGCGACCGGCCGTCCGCTCCTGATCCTCGTGCCCACGCGCCTCGAGAAGCGCCGGCTCGAGGCTTCGGACGCCTTCGCCGGCCGCGCGCTGGTCGAGGAGATCGGCGTCGGGCCCGTCGCCGCGGCCGCCCACGCCGCGCTCTTCGTCGCGCGCCTGTCGCCGGCGCGCGTGCTGCTCGTCGGCATCGCCGGCAGCTACGACCTCCTCCGCGCCCCGCTAGGCGAGGCGCGCTTCGCCACGCGCACGCGCTGCCTCGACATCGGCGCGCTGGCGGCCGATGGCGCAACGGATTGGGCGCGCGCCACGCCGCTGCGCCTCCCGCCGCCCGACGACCGTTGGCTCGTCGATGAACTCGAACTCGCTCCCACGCGGCGCGCGAGCCGCGTGCACGAGCCCTGCGGGCTCCTGACCGTGCACGCCGCCTCGAGCACGCGCGCCCAGGCCGCGGCCCGCGCGCGCGCTTCGGGCGCCTTGCTCGAGGACATGGAGGGGCACGCCGTGGCGCTGGCCTGCAAGGCGGTGGGCGTCCCCTGCTCCATCGCGCGCGGAATCTCGAACGCAGCCGGGGACCGCGACCACGCGCGCTGGGCCGTCGAGGCGGCGCTCGATGCGGCGCGCGCGCTGGCGCTCGAGTGGTGCGGCGCATGAAGCTCGCCTTCGGCATCTCGCCCTGCCCGAACGACGTGTGGGCCTTCGCCGGCCTCCTTTCCGGCGCGGTGCGCGTGGACGGAGTCGAGCTCGACTTCGAGCTGCGCGACATCCAGGACCTCAACGAGTCGTTCCGCTCCGGGCGACTCTCGATCGCCAAGACGAGCTTCCTCGCGGCGCTGCAGGCGCCGCGTCCGCTCGTGATCCTGCGCCGCGGCGGCGCGCTGGGCTTCGGCGTCGGTCCGATCCTCGTGGCGCGCGCGGGCGCGCCACCCGCCGCGCGCGCGCGCCTACTGCTGCCAGGCGCCAACACCACGGCCGCGCTGCTGCATCGACTGTACGGGGCTCCGTGCGCGAGCACGGAGCAGGTCGTGTTCTCCGAGATCCTGCCGCGCCTCGCCGCCGGCGACGCCGATTTCGGCGCATGCATCCACGAAGGCCGCTTCGTCTACCAGCGCCATGGACTCGAGCTGGCGCAGGACCTCGGCGCGGCGTGGGAGCGCGACACCTCGGCGCCCCTGCCGCTCGGCGGCATCGTGGCCGACGCGACGCTCGACCCGGCGCTGGTCGCCGCCTGCGACGACGCGCTGCTCGCCTCGCTCGAGTGGTCGCGCGCGCATCCCGACGAGGCCCTCGCGTTGTGCCGCCGGCACGCGCAGGAGCTCGAGGAGGACGTGTTGCGCCGGCACATCGAGTTGTACGTCAACGCGCGCACGCGCGATCTGGGCGAGGAAGGCGCCGCGGCCCTGCTCGCCTTGTGGTCGCGCGCCCGCGCCGTGGGCATGGTGGACGTCGACGCGCCGCCGCCGCGCGTGCGCTAGGGACCGCCGAACGAGGAAAGACGACATGCTGCTCGCCACCTTCGCGCTCATCTCCGCGACGCTCCAGGATCGCGCCCCGAAGGCGCAGGCGTCGCCGCGCCTGGTCGACTGGTCGCGCGACGCGGCGCGCCAGGTGCTCGTCGACAAGGAGGAAGGCGTCTACCTCGGCCACGTGTCGACGCTGCTTTTGGACGACGGCAAGACGATCCTCGCCGC
>JBEBCR010000274.1:0-6076 GCA_041157565.1 Planctomycetota bacterium
GCGGGAGCCGCTTCCTGTGGCGCGGACGCGCGCTCGAGCTCGAGCCATTCGGCCGCGATGGCCGCCTCGCTGCCGGGGAAGCGGCGCAGCCACTCCTCCAGCGGCCGGCGCGCGCCGCGCTCGGCGTCGAGCTCGTACAGCTCGACGAAGTCGTGCACGTCCGCCAAGTGCGGGTCGGCCGGCTGGTCGTGGCGAAGGGGTCGCGGCACGACCCAGAGCATACTTGGCCCCGGCGCGCCCGTCCCCGCCGCAGGCGCTTCGGCTAGCATGGGGGCGGCGCGGATCAGGCGCCTCCCCCGCGTGCAGCAACCCGAACCGGAAGACCTGACTCGCTCGTTGGCGCGCGCCGCGCGGCAGGACTCGTCGCGCTTCGAGGAATTGTGCGAGCGCGTGGCGCCCGCGCTGGTCGCCTGGGCGGAGTTGAAGGTGGGCGCGAAGCTGCGCGGCTCCATCGAGCCGATGGACGTGGTGCAGGAGACCTGGTGCCGCGCCTGGCGCAGCTTCGAGAGCTACGACCCGGACTCGGTGTCGTTCCGCGCGTGGACCTTCCGCATCGCCAAGAACGTCGTGCTCGAGTGCGCCCGCCGCAGCCGGCGCGATTCGGCGGCCGACGCCGGCACGACGGCGCGCCACGAGGTCGTGCACGCCGCGCCGGATCGCGCCACCGCGCTGTCGCGGCGATTGGCGCGCGACGAAGGCGTGTCGGCGCTGCTCGAGTGGGCGCGCGCGCTCGGCGAGGACGAGCACGCGCTGTTCGTGCACATCGGGCTGGAGGGCTTGAGCTACTCGGAGGCGGGCGCGCGGCTCGGCCTGCAGAAGGACACCGTCGCCAAGCGCTGGCAGGCCCTGCGCGAGCGCGCCGCGCGACTGCCGCGCTTCGGCGACTGGCTCGCCGAGGGCTGAGGCCGCGGACTCAGATCGAGCCCAGCCAGCGCCGCAGGCGCGCCCACCATCCGCCGCGCGAGCGCGCTCCGAGGTCGAGCGCCGCGAAGGCCGCGCCCAGCCGCGCCGACTCGTCCGCGGACAGCTCGATGGCGCCGGCCCGCGCGTTCTCGCGCGCCTGCGCGACGTCGCGCGCCCCGGCGATGGCGGCAGCCACGCCGGGCTGGGCCACGACCCACGCCAAGGCGACCTGGGCGCAGGTGGCGCCGCGCGCCGCGGCGATCGGGCGCAGCGTCGCGTCCACCACGCGGTTCACCTTGGCGCGGTTCGAATCCTCGAAGGTCGGCCGCCGGTGGCGCCCGTCGCTTGCGTCAAATTTCCTTGACGCTTGGACCTTGCCCGAGAGCAGCCCCTGCTCGAGGGGCGAATAGGCCAGCACGCCGACCTCCTCGTCGCGGCACCACGGCAGCAGCTCGGACTCGATCTCGCGCGCCAAGAGGCTGTACTTGGGCTGGTTGGACGCCAGCGGAGCGTCGCCCAGCGCCGCCTGCGCCCGCCGCATCAGGTCGGGCCCGTGGTTCGACAGGCCGATCTCGCGCACCTCGCCGCGGCGCCGCAGATCGAGCAGCGCCCCGATGGTGTCCTCGATGGGCGTGGCCGCGTCGGGCCAGTGCACCTGCAGGAGGTCGATGCGATCGGTCCCGAGGCGCTCGAGGCTGCGCCGGACCTCGAGGCGCGCGGATTCCGGTCGCGCGTCGCGGCGCACGGAGCGCGCCACGCCGTCCTGGTCGGTCGTCTCGAACCACAAGGCGCCGTGCTCGTCGTCCCAGCGCAGGCCGAGCTTGGTCATCACGACGACCCGCTCGCGCCGTCCGCGGATCGCGCGGCCGACGAGGCGCTCCGACAAGCCGAAGCCGTAGACCGGCGCCGTGTCGATGGCGTCGGCGCCCTCGTCGATCGAGGCCTGCATGGCGCGCACGACCTCGTCCTCGTCCACGCCGCCCCACGCCCAGCCGCCGGCGGCCCAGGCGCCGAAGACGACCACGGGGACGTCGAGCGAGCTGCGTCCGAGCCTGCGTCGACGCATCTCAGGACGCCTCCGGCTTCCGGAACACGAAGCGCTGGTAGAGGAACGAAACCAGGAGCAGCGACAAGGCGAGTCCCAGCATGCTGGCCGCGCGCCACAACCCGTCGAGTCGGCCCAGGTCCAGCAGGAACACCTTGGCGATGGTCAAGAGCAGCAGCGCCAGGCTAGCCCAGCGCGCCGCGGCGAGGCGCGCCTGCAAGCCCAGCACGAGCAGCAGCAGCGAGTACGCGGCCCACGCGATCGACAACAGGAGGTCGCGCTGCGGCAGTCGCGACAAGCCGACGAAGCGCACGGCCTCCGGCGCGTAGCCATCGACGATCTCCGCGTTGATCCACGCGAAGGCCGCCACGATGGCGCCGATAGAGGCGCACACGGCCGGGATGCGCGAGGGCGAGCTCGAGAGCAGCCAGCCCGCGACGCCGAGGCAGGCCGCCGGCAGCAGCAGGTTCCACGCATTGGCGTTCACGAGGACGCGCGTCTCGTCGAAGCTCGCGCGCGAGGCGTGCACGAGGAGCGCCACGGTCGCCAGCGCGGCCACGGCGCCGGCCAGCCACGCATGCGGTGCATGTCGCGCGCGGCGCCAGGCCGCCGCCACCAGCAGCGCGTGCAGCGCGAAGGCCGGACCGGCGATCCATTCGTCGCGCGCGTGCGCCACGCCGAAGGCCGCGCACAGCAGTCCCGCGGCGAGCCAGGCGTGCGGATCGCGTCCGAGCGCGCGCGCCGCCAGCGACAAGCACGCCGCCAGCGCGCCCCACGCCACGAGCGGCCAGCCCAGGTGCTGCAGCGACCAGTGCCGCTCCGCGAGGGGCGCCACGATCCACGCCGCGGCGAACCATTGCAGGGCCCAGGCGCGCCGCGTCCAGGCGCAGGCGTCGCGCGCGCAAGCCACGATGGCCGCCGGCGCGGCGAAGGCGGCGACGACGAGGAGCAGCGCGCGCGCGGATTCCGCGTCGACCTTGCGACCGAGCGAGACCATCGCGGACAAGCTCGCCAGCGCGACCAGCGCGTGCGGCAGGCGCGCGCCGGCGCGCAGCGCGAGGAGCACCGTGGCGCACGCGGCCGCCAGCAGCGCGACGATGGCGAGTTCCGGCGTGCCGACGGCGAAGCCGTGCGCGGCCACCATGGCGAAGGCGAGGCAGGCGAACTCGATGGCGATGGCGGCGGCGGCGACGCGCGACCTGCCGGCCACGAGCAGTCCGGCCAGGGCGGCGTGGGCCAGCACCGGCGCGGCCACGGCCGCGGCGTAGGCTAGAGGGCGCATCCACTGCGCGTCGTCGACGCCATCGTGCTTGGCGCTCCACATCCACGTGGCGACGCCTGCCAGCGCCATGCCCGCCACCGTCCACCAGGCGCGGCCGCCATGCGCCAGCCTGCGCAGCAGCACGAGCCCCGCGACCAGCGAGACCAGCGCCAGCCCGGCGATCGGCAGCTCGCGGGCGCGCAACGCCGCGGGCAGCAGCAGCCAGAGGCTCGGCAGGAGGTGCACCGACGAGGCGAGGCGCGCAGCCTCTCGCCGCTCCGTCTCGCCGCCGCGTCCGGAGTGCTCGAGGCCCAGAGCGTGCAGCAGCGACAGCCCCGAGATGGCGGCGCACAACTGCCAGCCGGCTCCCGTCGACAGGTGGAACTCGCGGCCGGCGAGCCACGCCGCCAGCAAGGCGGCGCCTCCGGCCGCGGCGCCCACGGGCAGTTGCGGATGCCCGCCGCGCGCCGCGACGACGTGGGCGGCGATAGACAACAGCGCCGCCAGGCAGGCGAGCGGCCACAGGTCCGGGCCGAAGCGCGCGTCGTGCGCGAACCACGCCGCGAAGGCGAAGGGCAGGATCAGCGCCGCGGCCCGCGCGAAGGCGAAGCCGCGCTGGTCCGCGTCGGCGCGCGCGAGGCCGAAGAAGGCGAAGAGCAGCGCGAAGAGGCCGAGCACCACCAGCGCCACGCCGCCTTGGCCGGGTTCGGCGCGCAGCACGATCCACGCGCCTTGCAGGAGCGTGGTGCCGAGCACGGCGAGCGTCGCCAAGGATGGCCAGCGGCGGCGCGAAGCCACGAACAGGAAGGCCAGGTCCAGCAGCAGGACGTAGCCGAAGAGCTGCACCGGTTGGTTGCCGCCCCGCGACAGGACGAGCGGGGTCGCGAAGCCGCCGACGAGTCCGACCACGGCGACGAGCTGCGAGTCGCGCTTCAGCGCCGTCCAGGCGCTCGCCGCGGTGACGACGCACATCGCGCCGAAGGCCATGGGCAGGCCCACGAGGCCGTAGAGCATGTGGGCCGCCCAAGCCACGGCGAACAAGCCCACGGAGCCGCCGGCGTGGATGGCGTTGGCGAGCAGCGCGTAGCCGCGACGCGCCAGCAGCGCGGACAGCGCCAGGGCCGCGAGGCCGACGAAGGCGCCGATCAAGAGACGCGCGCGCGGTCCGAGCAGTCCGTGCTCGATCGAGTACTGGACGAAGAGCCAGCCCGCGATCGCCAGCGCGATGCCGCCGAGCAGCGCGGCGCCGCGCACGCCGACCCAGCGCTCGAAGCCTGCCTGTCGCTGGGCGATGGAGGCGCCTCCAACCGACGGGTCCGGTTCGCGCAATGGCGCGTCTGGCGCGCTGGCGACGGGCGCGACGACAAGTGGCGCGGGCGGAATCGGCGGCGCCGCGGGCGCGGGCATGGACAGCCCGCTGGCCGGCTCGGAAGCGGGTCGATCGACGGCCCGCGTCGAATCCGTCGCGGACGCGCCGCCGGTCGCCGTCGAAGCGTCGCGCGCGGCCTCGCGCTGCTCGAGAAGTTCGACGCGCCGGCGCAAGGCGCGCACGCGCGCCACGAGCAGCGCCACCACCACCGGCACGGACACCAGCAGCAGCAGGAGCAGCGCGAAGGCGATCGAAGGCAGCAAGTGTTCCATGGACGCCTGGTCGGACATCCCGCGGTCCGCCCACCGATCATGCGCAAGCCGGGACCCCGCGTCCAACGAGTGCGCACTTCTCCCACCCGGCTGCGGCGCCAACGGGGGCGCGATGGCCTACGCAGGCGCGCGCTGTCAACTATTCCTTACGCTTGCGCAGCTCGAGCCGGCCTCCGGCGCGCAGCAGATCGAGACGCATGCCTGTCGCCGCCTGGCGGGCGCCCGGCTCGCAACGCTCGATCTTGGCCTCGCGCGCGTCGACGACGAGCACTTGACCCTCCCCGACCACCTCGATGGAGCCGGCGCGCACGATGGCCGCCGTGCGCTCGTCCACGCCGATGCCCACGAGCGAGGGATTGTCAAGCACCGCGGACAAGAGGCGGGCGAAGCGCCGACGCTTCAGGAAGTGCTGGTCGACGATGGCGTCCTCGAGCAGGTGCAAGCCTTCGCCCAGCGCGGTGCCGCCGTTCTTCGCCACCTCGAGGTCGGCGGTGTCGCCGCCGAGGATCATGGCCTTGGACTGCGCCGCCGCGCCAGCGCTCGTGCCGCCGACGACGGCGCCTTGGCGATGGCGGCGCGCGACGACCGCGTCGAGACCCTTGGCGCGCAGCTTGTCGACCAGCACCTTCTGGTCGCCGCCGCCCATCCAGATGATCGCCGCTCCGTCGAGCTGGCGCGTCGCCTCGGCCGCGTCCTCGGACACGACCTCGGCCTTGGTGGCGCCCTTGCCGCGCCAGAACTCGAGCGACTCGGCGCCCGCTTCCGGGTTCTCCGAAGCCCAGGGCACGAGCACCAGGCGCGCGTCCGCTCCGCCACCGAGGCGCAGCACGGTCGCGGCGATGTCGTCGGTGGTGCCGCCGCCTCCGGCGACGACCAGCGGGCCCGACCGTCGAGCCTCGGATGGCAGCAGCAAGGCGAAGGCGGCGAGGGACAGGCACGAGGCCACGAGGGCGAACAGCAGCGGTCGCATGCCCACAGCATCGCCACGCCGGCGTCGGGCGCAAGTGCGCGCCGCCTTCGCCTCCTGGCCGCCCGGCCCGGGCGGCTAGGATGGACTGCGTCGCCGAGCCGGCGGCCGCCGTCGCGGCCTCCGGACCGCGCGCCCACCACGAAGGAACCACGATGAACCGCATGCTGCGCGCTTCCTCGCTCCTCGTCGGCCTCGTCGTGCTCGCAGCCGCCGCCTTCCTCGCGCCGCCCACGGGCGCGACGCAGGGCGGTGCGCT
>JBEBCR010000275.1:0-3243 GCA_041157565.1 Planctomycetota bacterium
GCGAGCCACGCCACCAGCAAGCCCGTCGCTTCGGAGCTCCATTCGTCGGCGCAGGCCCAGAGGCCTGCGCACAGGCCCGCGGCCAGGCACGACCACGCGGCCGCCAGCCGCAGCACGGCGCGCGCGACATGCACCAAGCGCGAACCCCGCGTCGAGCTCGCCACCAGCGCCAGCGTGCCCAGCGCCCGGTCGCGGGAGACCAGGTCGTGCAGCAGCGCGATCAGCGCCAGGGGCAGCAGGAAGACGACCACGAAGGTCGCGTCGTAGCGACCTTGCAGCAGGCTCTCGGGGTTCGCGCGCTCCTCCGAAGGCTCCAGCATCGAGTTGCGCGACAACGCGATGCGCACCTTGCCGGAGCCCAGTTCGGTGGCGCCGAGTCCGAGCAGCGCCAAGGGCCCGGGCTCGGGCGCGACGTCGTGCGCCAGGCGCCGCGCGCCCATCATGTAGGGCTGGCGCGGATCGGACAGCTGGTTGCCCTGCGCGGGGGTGGAGCCGAGGTCGACGAGCGCCTTGCGCGCCTCGGCGACGCGCGCGACGCGGGCAGCCTCGATGGACGCGACGGTCGCCTTGCGGGCGTCGACTTCCGGACGGGCCGCCAGCACGGCGGCGAAGCTCGCCACGGCGAGCATGAGCAGCGCGCCGAGGGCCAGCGGGTCGCGCAGCAGGAGCTTCGCTTCGAGGCGCAGCAGTTGGCGATCGAGCATGGGCGCCTCAGTTCGCGCGCGGCCGCCACGGCAGGCCGACCAGGAGCAGGGCCGCGACCAGCCAGAAGCCGAGGCCGACCAGGCCGGGGAGGGACCAACGCAGCGCGCTGGCCACCGAAGGTTGGCTGGTCCGCAAGTCCGGCACCGACTCCCACAGCGCTCGTCCACGTGGCGCGGTGGCGCTCCGCCTGTCGGGACCTTGGCGCGCCAGCGCGTCGTTCATGGCGCGCACGAGTTCGCGCCGGTAGGCCTCGGCCTGCGCGACGAAGGCCAGGTGGTGCTCGAGGTCCGTGCCGCACAGGCTCTTCGAGACGCGGCGCAGCGCCGGCAGCGGCGACAGCAGCGCGGCCGCGTCGCGCAGCGCGTTCTGCGCGCGCCAGCCGCCCCACAGCTCGCCGTGGAGCTTGTCGAAGACCTGGTTGGAGTAGTCCTCGCCGGCCTGCATGATCACGCCGCCGATGTTGAAGGGCAGGTCCTTCTCGGAGGCGACCCCGTGCCGGCGCAGGATGTCCTCGCGCAGGCGCCGCGTGCGTTCGTTGCGCGCGTCGTGGCCGTCGATTCCTTCGGCCAGCAGCCGCTCGTGGCGCGCGTCGAACGCGGCGTTGTCGGGCGTGGGCCAGATGCGCTCGCCCAGCTCGGTGGCGACGCGCGGCGCGAAGACCGCCCCGACCAGCCACAGGCACAGGAGCGCCAGCAACGCGGATCGCGAGCCGCCCATGCGCGCCGAGAGGCCCACGGAGAGCCCCGCGTGGATAGCCAGCGAGGCGCAGATGGCGGCGGCGAGCAGCGACGAGCGCAGCCAGTGGTCCGCCGTGGACTCCTCGCCTTCGAGCGCGCCGAGGACCACCATGCACGCGGCCAGCACGGGCGTCGCCAGCAGCATGAGCGCCGTCCACACGCCGAGGAACTTGCCCCACAGCCACTGGCGCGGCGTGCAGCCGCCCGAGAGCGCGAAGCGCAGCAGTCCGTTCTCGCGCTCGCTCGCGACGGCGCCGTGCCCGAGGAAGATCGCCAGCAAGGGCAGCAGCAGCAGCAGCAAGGCCGCGGGGCTCCCGCCGCCGAAGCGGGCCAGCGGTCCGGCGTCGCGCGCGGGCCGCGCGGCGAACTCGTTCTGCGAGTGCGACTCGAGGTGCGCGTACACGCCGGCGTAGGGTTCGACGCCGGAGTCGAAGGCGGACAGGCGCGTCACCGGCTTGAAGGCGTAGGTGCCGTAGTGCGTGGCGCCGTGCGGGTCCGCGTCGCCCTGGTCGAGCCACAGCGCGCGCACGCGCTGGCGCGCCTCCGAACGTTCGGCGTGGTCGCGCGCGCGCTCCTCGCGCAGGGCCAGCAGGCTCGCGCACACCAGCGCCGCCAGCAGCAGGCAAGCCCCGCGGAACCTGCCGTCGCGCAGGATGCAGCGCAACTCGTTGCGCGCCACCAGCAGGATGCCGGCCATGCTCAGCCTCGCATGTGCTCGAGGTAGATGCGTTCGATCTCCGCGCCGGCCAGTCCGGCGGTTTCGAGCATCCCCGCCAGCCTGCCGGACTTGAGGATGCCCACGCGCGTGGCGCAGTCCTTCGCGCGGAACACGTCGTGCGTGGCCATGAAGACGGCCACGCCCTCGTCGGAAGCCGCGCGCAAGGTGCGCACGAAGTCGTTGGCGGCCGAGGGATCGAGGCCCGACAACGGTTCGTCGAGCAGCAAGGCCTTGGCGCCGCGCGCGAGCGCGATGGCGAGCACGACCTTCTGGCGCATGCCCTTCGACAACGCGCCGGCGCGCCGATCGAGCGCCTCGGTCGGGAACCCGACCTTCGCCAGCAGCGACTCCGCCTCGCGCGGGTCGCGCTCGGCTCCGGACAGGCGCACGAAGTAGTGGAAGTTCTCGCGCGAGCTGAGGTGGGGATAGAGCGCCGCCACTTCCGGCACGTAGGCGAGGCGCGCCCGGGCGCCGGCCGGATCCTTCGCGACCTCGATGCCATCCACGTAGGCGGCGCCCGCCGTCGGTTCGAGGAAGCCGAGCAGCAGGTTCAAGGTCGTGGTCTTCCCGGCGCCATTGGCGCCGAGCAGGCACAGCACCTCTCCGCTCCGGACCTCCAGGTCCAAGGGGTGGAGCGCGACATGGGACCCGTAGGTCTTCGACAGCGACTTGGCTTGCAGCACGACGACTCTCCTGCCCCGCGGCCAAGCCCAAGTTCGCGGAAAGCCTGGGAAACGACGCGCGCCGCCCGAATGACGGGCAAGGCGCGCCGGTTGCTAGAGTTCGCGCCCATGGGGACCCCCGCCTCCGCTTGCCTCGTGATGCTCGCCGCGCTCGCCTCGTGCCGCGCGACCTCCCCGACCGCGCCGGCGCTTGGCGCCGCATCGCAGCCCGCCTGCGATCCGGCCGTGGCGCCCTTCGCCTTCCTCGCCGGCACGTGGACGCTCGAGCAGAAGAACGGGGCCGTGATCGAGGAGTCGTGGAGCCTGCCGCGCGGCAAGTCGGTGCTGGGCTCGTTCCGCCGTGTCCTGGGCAACGGCGCGACGCCGTTCTACGAGTTCACCCACATCGTCGCCGCCAAGG
>JBEBCR010000276.1:0-4505 GCA_041157565.1 Planctomycetota bacterium
GTTCAGGCGCAGGCGCGCGCCCGCGAACTGCGCGAGGCGCGCGGCTTCCGACTGCGGCGCCTGGAAGCGCAGTTCGAGCACCCCCGCCGGCCGGCCCTCGAGCAGGAAGCCATCCTGCGCGTCGCCACGGCGCCAGCGCGCCGGCTCGGCGCTGCAGGCGAAGCGCGACTCGAGCACCAGGATCGCGCGCTCCGTGGCGTGCGGCAGCTCGAGCGAGAAAGCCCCGTCCGCGCCGAGCGCGACGCGGCCCAATTCGACGCCTCCTTGGCCGCGCGCCACGACGGCGCAAGGATCGCCCTCGGGATGATCCTCGGGCAGGCGCGCGCGACCCGCGAGGCGCACGGGGCCGTGACCGTCCTGGAGACCGGGCGCGGCTGAGGCCGCCGACCAGCCTTGGACCACCAAGGCGAGGCACGCGAGGAGGACCTGCAGCGCGCCGCGGAGGGCGCGGCGGCGATCGGGCACGGAGCGGTGGATGGGCTTGGACATCGTCGTGGAGCCGGATGCGGACGCCACGATGGTGCCAAATGCGGCGCTACTCGAGGTAGTCGTGGCCGCGACCGGCCTGCGCAGCCCGCTCGCGCAGGGATTGCCAGCGCTTGGCGACCGTGTCCTTGAGGAGGCCCAGGCGTTCCCCCGCCTCGTTGTAGGTCAGGCCCTCGAGGCCCACGTGCATGAACATGGCGTACTCCTCGGCGTCGAGGGAGCGCGCCCATGCCAAGAGCGCCTTGACCCCTTCTTCGCGCGCCAAGCGGCGCGACAGGGTCGTGGCCGAGTCGGGGGCCTCGTGCAACGTCTCGGATCGCGCGCCGGACCCGGATTCGTTGCGCGAGCGCCGCAGGCACTCGAGCACCACGTTCTTGGCGATGCGGAAGATCCACGCGCGGAAGGGCGTCGTCTCCGAGTTCCAGGTGTGGAAGCGCTTCCAGGCGCGGCACCAGGTCTCCTGCGCGATGTCGAGCGGATCGACGCTTTCGCGCAGCGGGCCCGACACCTTCAACTCGCACCACGCGACCAGCGCGGGCGCCACCCGCTCGCACAACTCGGCGAAGCGCTTGGCGTCACCTTGCGCGGCGGCGCGCGCGAGGTTCTGGGTCGTGTCGTCGGGGGGAGTCCCCTCCCCGGAAGGCGTGATGTCCATGCTGCGGTATCCCGAGGCGACTCGGGTGGGAGAAGTCTATCCTAGACGACGTGGAGTCGAAGGACGAAGCCCGGCTGGCCGACGTGTTGGATTTCGTCGAGCAGTACGAAGCCGATCGCGCCCGCGGCGTGGAACGCACGTTGGCGCAGTGGTTGGAGCGCTTTCCGCGCAGCCAGCCGGAGATCGCGACCGAATGGCTGGCCCTGACCGGCGGCCTGCCGCCGAGCGCGAGTACGCCCATTCCGGAGCATGAGTCCGCACAAGTGCGTAGCGGCCAGGACGGCCCCAACCCGGCGGCGCGCATCGGTCGGTACGAGCTGCTGCGCGAGCTCGGACGCGGCGGCCAAGGCACCGTGCACTTGGCGCGCGACACCCGCCTGCATCGCAACGTCGCGTTGAAGGTGCTGTCCGGGGGCGTCGATCCCCTGCAGTCCAGCCGCATCGAACGCTTGCGGCGCGAGGCCGAGGTCATCGCGCGCCTCGACCATCCCTCCTTGTGCGCCATCCTCGACGCGGACCTCGCCGCCACGCCGCCGTGGATGGCGATGCGCCTCGTGCAGGGCGAGACGCTCGCCTCCGCCATCGTGCGCGCCAAGCGCCTCGGCACGACCACGGTCGGCGGCATCCAGCTGCCGCCGCGCTCCGCCGCCGAGGTGCGCGCCATGTGCGCCCTGTTCGAGCGCGCCGCGCGCGCGCTGCACGTCGCCCACGAGTCGGGCATCGTCCACCGCGACGTGAAGCCCGGCAACCTCATGGTCGAGGGCGACGGCAAGCCGGTGCTGCTCGACTTCGGCATGGCCGAGGACCGCTCGGTCGACCACCAGTTGACGCTGCAGGGCGACGTGTTCGGCACGCCAGACTACATGGCGCCCGAGCAGGTCGATGGACGGCGCGCGCAGGTGGGCGCGCCCACCGACGTATGGGCGCTGGCGGCGAGCCTGCACGAGGCGTTGACGCTGGAGCGGCCGTTCCAGCGCGATGCCCTGCCGGCGACCTTCGACGCCATCCGCCGGGCGCCCGCGCCACGGCCGGGCGCCACCAACGAGGTCGTGGGCCGCGACCTGGACGTCGTCGTCGCCACCGCCCTCGAGAAGGACCCCGCGCGACGCTATCCGACCGCGCTCGAGTTCGCCGAGGACCTGCGGCGCTTCCGCGAGTTCGAGCCGATCCGAGCGCGACCGGCGGGCTGGACGCTGCGGCTCGCGCGCTGGGCGCGCCGCAACCCCGCCATCGCCACGGCGAGCTTCGGCGGCTTCGCGGCGCTGAGCACCGGACTCGCCGTCACCCTGCACCTGCTCGCCTTGGAGCGCGCGGCGCTGTCGAACGCGCTGGGACGCCACTTGGCGCAGCGCGCCATCGCCGTGCTCGAGGAGGATGGCTCGCGCGCGCTGCTGCTCGGCGCCGAGGCGATGGAGCGCGCGCCCAACTGGATGACGCGCGGGACGTTGTCGCGCGTGCTGGAGGCGAACTTCCTCGAGCGGCGCTTCGTGCAGCCGCAACCGGCCCGGTTGTGCAACGCCATCGCCGTCGCCCCCGCCGGCGACCTGCTGGCGATGGCCGCCGACGACGGCACGGTGCGCGTGGTGCGCCTCGCCGACGGCTCGGAGGTGGCGCAGCGCCGCTTCGAGGTCGCGCCACGCGACCTCGCCTTCGACGCGCAGGGCACGAAGCTGTGCGTGGCGCAGGACCAGCGGCTCGAGCTGTGCGCCACCGCCGGCCTGGCGCCTCTCGCCTCCGCGGAGCTGGGCGTGGAAGTCGAGCTGCTGTCGTGGGGCGGCGATCGCTGGATCGTCGCCGCGGGCTCGTGGTCGGCCCTGGACGAGCACACGCTGGCGGACCAGGGCGCCATCGCGCCGCTTTCGGGGCCGGCGCGCCACGTGGAGTTGCGCCGGACGCCAGGGCCGGCGACGACAGGCTCGGCCCACGCGCGCCTGCTCCTGCTCGACGACGACGCGCACGTGGTCGAGCTCGACAAGGGCGAGTTCGGCGTGCTGGTCGCCAGGGAACTGCACGCGACGCCCGCGGCGCGAGCCGCCTCGCTCTCCTACGACGGGGGGACGCTGGCGGTCTCCAAGCCCGACGGCGAGTTGCTGCTGGTCGAGGTCGACGGACCGAGTTCGGAGCCCGGTCGGACGCTGCGGCTGGATCCGTCGGCGAACCTGCTCGAGTGGGCGCCCGAAGGCGGTTGGATCGTCCTGGGCTGCAACCGCGGGGAGGACGACAGCCGCGCCTGGGCGTTGGACTCAGTCAATCTGCGGCTCGTCCCGCTGCCGGGCCACCAAGGTCGGCCCGTGGACGCCGTCTGCGCGACCTTGGACGACGGGCGCGTCTGGACGGCGGGCGGCGACCTCAGCCTGTGCCTCGCCGATTTGGCCACGGGCAAGGAGTTGGCGCGCACGCGCCTCGTGCTGCGCGCCAGCTACATGGCGGCCACGGGGGATGGCGCGCGCATCATCCTGCGCAGCACGACCTCCGCGACCATCCAGTCCATGCACGCCGGATCGCGGACGGACGCCCTGCTGCTTTCGGGGCATCGCGGCGCCATCCGACTCGGCGGCTTCGGTCCCGACGACCTGACCGTCCACGCCATCGACGCCAACGGCGAATTCCGCCTGTGGGACGCGAGGAACGGGCGCTCCAAGGCGAGCGTGCCATCCAAGGCGCCGCTGCGGGCGGCGCTCCGCGATGCGGGGCGCGGGCACGCGCTGGTCGTCGACGTGCAAGGCGGCATTTCGGCGATCGACGTCGCCAGCGGCGCGCGGACGTGGTCGCACGACTGGGGCGCGCCGGTGCAGAGCGCGGACTTGGCTCGCGGCGGGTCGGTGGCGGCGATCGTCGACGGGCGCGGCGCGTGGCTGTTGCGCGCGGACGGGACGCGGCACCCGCTCCTTTTGGGAGAGGCGCGAGGCGTCTGCTTCGACGCCGATGGCGAGCGGGTGCTCGTCTACGGCGCGCAGGACATCGCCACCATCCACTCGGTGCTGGATGGCGGCCGCGTCGGCGCCTGCACTTGGAATCCGCGAGGTGGAGCCTCGGGAGCCGACCGCGCCATCCCGCTCGGAGAAGGCTGGGCGATCCACTGCTCGAATTTCTTCCTGCGCACCTGCGACTCGCAAGGCCTGGAGATCCACCGCGCCACGAAGGTGCCGGAGGCTGGAGCACTGAAGGCCACGAGCGACCAGCGAATCCTCCCCGTGGGGCGATCAGGAAGGGCTTTGCGACTGCTGCAGCCCGGAAGCGACAAGCCCATCTGGCCTCGCGTGCAACCGAACCAGCCGATCGTGGCGGCCGACATCGATCCACTGGGACGGATGCTGTGCGCCATCGCCACGGACAACTCGCTCATCCTGAGCGACATGCGCGA
>JBEBCR010000277.1:0-7049 GCA_041157565.1 Planctomycetota bacterium
CGCCGCGCCGTTCGCGTGCGCGGCCTCGACGCCTTGGGACGCGAGCTCTTCGACACGGCGAAGCTGGTCGCCTCGCGGCTCGGCTAGGCGCGAACGCGCCCCTACGCCTGGGAGCGACCGCGCTTCTTGACGAGGCGCGCCGCCTCCTCCAGCGCGCGCACCTCGTCCTCCGACAACAGGCGCCATCGGCCGCGCTCGAGTTCGCCGAGCTCCAAGGGGCCGAGGCGCACGCGGCGCAGCTTGACCACCTTCGCCCCCACCGCCGACACCATGCGGCGCACCTGGCGGTTGCGGCCTTCGGTGACGACGACGACGAGGCGCGTCGTCGGCCCCGCGTCGCCGAGCTTCTCGACGCGGCACGGCCGCGTCGGGCCGTCCGACAGGCGCGGCCCCGCGGCCAGTTGGCGCAGCTGCTCGTCCGTCAGGCGCGGCCGCGCCTCGACGCGGTAGGCCTTCTCGACGTGAGAAGATGGATCGGTGAGCAGGTCGGCGAGGTCGTTGTCGTTGGTGAACAGCAGCAGGCCCGACGTGTCGAGGTCGAGGCGCCCCACGGCCGAGACCCAGGCCGGCGCGTCCGCCAAGTGCGCGTGCACGGTGGGACGGCCCTCTGGATCGCTGCGCGTCGTCACGCATCCAGTCGGCTTGTGCAGCATGAGCACGACGCGCTCGGCGCGCTCGACGAGCCGTCCGTCGAGCTCGACGCGCGCGTCCTCGTCGACCCACGAGGCGGGGTCGCGCACCACGCGCCCATCGACCTTGACGCGGCCGGCGAGCACGTGCTCCCTGGCCATCTCGCGCGAGCAGGCCCCGCGCCGCGACAACCAGCGGTCGATCGTGCGCTTCTCGCCGCTCACGGTTCGGACTCGCCGCCGATCCAGCCGCGATGGCGGAACCACCACCACAAGGACAAGGCGATGGCAGCCATGGCCGCGAGGCAGGCGGCGTAGCCGAAGGGACTCTTCAGCTCGGGCATCGACCATGGCCCCGCGTCCGGGTCGAAGTTCATGCCGTACACGCCGACGATGAAGGTCAGCGGGATGAAGATGGTCGAGATGATGGTCAGCACCTTCATCACCTCGTTCATGCGCTGGCTCTGCGCCGCCAGGTGCAGTTCGATCAGTCCGGTGGCGATCTCGCGCTCGTTCTCGACCATGTCCAGCGCCTGCACGGCGTGGTCCTGCGCGTCGCGCAAGTAGGGCAGAGTCTCCGGCGCGATCTTGCCGTCGGATGCGCGCATCAGGTTCTGCAGCGCGTCGCGCAGCGGCCACGCCGCGCGACGCAGCGACAGGAGCTCGCGCCGCAGCGCGAACAGCTCCTGCATGTGGCGCCGCCGCGGGTGCACGAGCATCTCCTCCTCGATGGTGTCGAGGCGCAGCGCGATCCGTTCGACCTGCGGGAAGTACGGATCGAAGGCGGCGTCGAGCAGGCGGTAGGCGAGGTAGTCGGCGCCGAGCGAGCGCACGCGGCCGCGCCCCGCGCGGATCGCGTCGCGCACCGGCTCGAAGGGATCGCCGGGCCGCTCCTGGAAGGTGACGACGAAGCGTTCGCCGAAGAAGAGCGACAACTGCTCGGTGTCGAGCAGCTCGCCCGGGTTGACGACGCGCGCGACGAAGTAGTAGTGCGACCCGTAGTCCTCGACCTTGGCGCGCTGGTGCACGTGCAGCACGTCCTCGAGCGCCAGCGGGTGCAGTCCGAACAACTCCCCGATCCGCGCGACGAGCTCCGCGTCGCCCAGCCCCGCGACATCCAGCCACAGCGTCCCCGGCTGCTCGCGCAGTTGGCGCACGCGCTCGAGCGATGGCGCGCGCTCGTCGACCACGCCGTCGGCACCGTAGTGCACGACGTGCAAGACGCCCTGCCCGCGCTCGGGGGCGGAGACCAGCGTGCCGGGGGCGGCGCCGGGCTGGGTGCGCGAGTGGCGTAGGCGGCGCTTCTTCTTGGCCATGGCGCTATCGAGCAGGAGGCGAGGGGGGGACGCAAGGGTTGGATGCTGGTCCCGTTCGCTGTGCGCGCCCTCGCGGCCCAAGGACCCGCCCCCGGGCCATGGAAGGGGCTTGCGGGCTCCGGTCGAGTCCCAGGGAGCCCCGTTGCAAGGGACATCGGCCAGCGCCACCCCCGAAGCGCGCCAAAGCCCCGGCGCCGGGTCCCGAGGCCAAGGAGCCCTCCGGACCTTGAATGGCGATGGCCCAGGCGGTCCGCACGCCCGTCGAGCGGCCACTATCCCCAGCCCGATCCACGGGAACCTGAACGCTCGCCTGCGACGCCTTGTGGCGGGCTGGGGGCTGTTTTTCGCAGGATCGTCCCGCGATTTCCGCACAATGAGGGGGACCAGCATCCCAAAAGTTCAACTTCCCCCCCTCCCCCGTACGATCCACCCTCACCGTGGACCCCGTCACCAAGGACATCGTCCGCTACCTGATCGTCATCCTGGCGGCACCCATCTGGGTGCCGTTCGTGCGGACCTTGTGGCGCGACTTCAACGCCGCCTTGCGGCGCGAGGGTGGATTGCTCGGTCGGGCGCCCTCGGCCTTGGAACTGCAGCGCCTCGACGCGCAGGGCCGACCGGAGACCAGCCGGCTCGTCAGCGAGCCGATCGTGCGCCCAAAGGACCAGCGCAAGTCGAAGCTCGGCGTCCGTCGCGCGACGAAGTCCGCGCCGATCGCGGCACCCGCGGTGGTCAAGCCGCGGGGCTTCAAGAAGTGAGCCGGGCGCCATGGCGGACGCCGTGCAGGTGGTGCTCGACTGGCACCCGGCGCGCACGCACGCCCCGGGCATCGGCAGGTACCTGCGCGAATTGACCCGCGCCCTCGGGGCGCAGGGAGCTTGCGCCGAGGGCGTCGAGTGCCGGCGGCTCGACTGGGGTCGCGCGGTGGCGGCCGACTTGCCGGCTGGAGCGCAGGGGGCGGCGGAACGCCTGCCATCGCGCCGCGTGGCTTGGCCGCGACGCTTGGCCGGGCCGGCTTCGCTGCTCGGCGCCGGACCGCTGGCGGGGACCCGAGCGGGTCTCCTGCACACGGCGCGTCTCGATCTCTGGCCGCGCGCGGCGGAACGCGTCGTGCTGGCGCTCTCCGAACTGCCGGCGCAGCCCGCTCATGACTCCGAACTGGCCCGAAAGGCGCGAGCCGCCGGCGCCATCGTGGTCTTCACCCCCCTGTGGCGCGAGCGGGCGGCGCGCACCTTGGGCGTCGAACTGGACCGGGTGCACGCCCTGCCGGTCGGCTGCGAACACTGGCGCCGGGACCTCTCGAGCGCGCCGAGCCGGACGGAGGACGTGCTGGTGCTCGGCGCCCGACGCGCCAGTCCAGCCCTCGAAGGACTGGCGCAGGCGACGGCCAAGCTGCGCGTCGAGGGCTGGCGCGGCAGGCTCGTCTGCGCCGGCCGTCCGGGTTCGGCGGATGGGCCCCTGAGGGCCTTGGATCCCCGCGGGGAGTGGTTGGCGCTCGTCGAGCCGCGCGAAGTGGAACTTCCCAACCTGGTCGCCTCGGCTGGCCTCTTGGCCTACCTCCAACCCGACCCGGGCACCCCGGTGACGCCCTTGGAGTCGCTGGCCATGGGCACCCCCCTCGCCTGCCTGAAGAGCGCCGTGCTGGCCGACGCCTTGGGCGACGCGCCGGGCTGGGTGGAGTTGTCAGAAGCTCCTGACAAGGGCGCGTGGAGCCGCGCCATCCGCGCCGGGCTCGGCTCGCATCCCGGGGCGGCGGCCATCGAACTGGTGCGGCGGCACGACTGGGCCGGCTCCGCCAAGGCGCATCGGAGGCTGTGGAGCATGCTCGGCTTTTCGGCGGGAATGCGCCGACAAGCCCACGGCGCATCTTGATCCCCGAGCCCACTTCGGGGATCCTTTCTGCCCCGATTGTCATGCCGCCAAAAGCCGCGGCGACGGGAACCGAGCAGCGCCTGCAAGCCCAAACGCACGAGAGCCCCCTGTCATGTCGACCCAGGCCAACGCCACGCAAAGCAGCGTGGTCGTCAACTACGAAGGCAAGTCGGTCAGCCTGCCGATCGTCGTCGGCACCGAGCACGAGCCGGCGGCCGACATCGGCAAGCTGCGCAGCGCCACGGGGCTGATCACGCTCGACCCGGGCTACGGCAACACGGGCGCGTGCAAGAGCGCCATCACCTTCATCGACGGCGAGAAGGGCATCCTGCGCTACCGCGGCTACCCGATCGAGGAGCTGGCGGAGAAGAGCTCGTTCCTCGAGGTCGCCTGGCTCCTGATGCACGGCGAACTGCCGACGCGCCAGCAGCTCGAGGGCTTCCGCACGGACATCTCGCGGCACACGCTGCTGCACGAGGACTTCCGCCGCTTCTTCGACGCCCTGCCCAAGGACGCGCATCCGATGCCGGTGCTCGCGGCGACGGTGGGCGCCCTGGCGACCTTCTACCAGGGACCGGAGACGGAGAAGCACCTGCAGGACACGATCATCCGCCTCTTGGCGAAGATGCCGACGATCGCGGCGTGCTCGTACAAGCACTCGATCGGCCAACCGTTCATCTACCCGCAGAACCGGCTCGACTACTGCTCGAACTTCCTGCACATGATGTTCGCGACGCCGTGCGAGGAGTACGCGGTCGACCCGGTCGTGGCGCACGCGCTCGACCAGCTGCTGATCCTGCACGCCGACCACGAGCAGAACTGCTCGACCTCGACCGTGCGCCTCGTCGGCAGCTCGCAGGCGAACCTCTTCGCCGCCATCAGCGCCGGCATCGGCGCGCTGTGGGGCCCGCTGCACGGCGGCGCCAACCAGCAGGTGATCGAGATGCTCGAGCAGATCGAGCGCGAGGACGGCAACGCCGACCGCTTCGTCGCCCGCGCCAAGGACAAGAACGACACCACGCGCCTCATGGGCTTCGGCCACCGCGTGTACAAGAACTACGACCCGCGCGCCAAGGTGCTGCGCGAGACCTGCGACCGGCTGGTCAACAAGCTGGACGTGTCGAGCAAGCTGCTCGACATCGCGCGCCGCCTCGAGGAGGTCGCGCTGTCCGACGAGTACTTCATCAGCCGCAAGCTGTACCCGAACGTCGACTTCTACTCGGGCGTCATCTACAAGGCCTTGGGCATCCCGACGAACATGTTCACCGTCATGTTCGCCATGGGCCGCCTGCCGGGCTGGATCGCGCACTTCATGGAGATGCGCCGCGACCCCGACAACCGCATCGGCCGCCCGCGCCAGGTCTACACCGGCGCGGTGCAGCGCCCCTACCTGCCCATCGACAAGCGGGGCTGAGGCGGCCGCCCTCCACCCGGGGCCGGGCCGGGGGCGGGGCTCGAATCGCGCGGGCGGTCCGTTGGAAACGGGCCGCCCGTCGCGCATTCTGGACTCCATGGAGTGGATCGGAATCGTGGCGGGCGTGGCGGTGGGCGCGGCGACGGGCTGGGCGCTCCTGCGCGGCTCGGGCGCGGCGCGCGCGGCGACCCTGCAGGCCGAGCGGGACGCGGCGCGCGCGGAGGGCGAGGCGCTGCGAGCGTCGCTCTCGAGCGCCCAGGCGACGCAGGCGGCCCTGCAGGCGCGCCTCGAGGAGCGCGAGAAGGCCGAAGCAGGGCGACGCGCGTCGGACGCCGAGCACAAGAAGCAGCTGGAGGACGCGTTCGGGCGACTGGCGCAGGACGCGCTGGCGAAGAACAGCGCGCAGGTCGCCGCCACCGCCGAGGCGCGCTTCAAGCCGCTGAAGGACCAGTTGGAGGCGCTGCAGAAGAAGCACGAGGAGCTGGAGCAGAAGCGCGTGGCCGCCTACGCCAAGCTCGACACGCAGCTGTCCGGCCTGCAGCAGAAGACCGACTTGCTGGCGCAGACCAGCGAGCGCATGACCATCGCGCTGTCCTCGTCGGCGCAGGCGCGCGGACGCTGGGGCGAGGTCTCGCTGAGGAACATCGTCGAGGCCGCCGGCATGACCGAGCACTGCGACTTCGAGACGCAGGAGACGCTCGCCGACGGCTCGCGCCCGGACATGGTCGTCAACCTGCCCGACGGCACGCGCATCCCCATCGACGCCAAGGCGCCGCTCTTCGACTACCAGAGCTCCTTCGAGTCGGGGGACGACGCGGCGCGGCGCGCTGCGCTCGACAAGCACGCCAAGGCGCTCAAGAAGCACGTGGTCGACCTCGCCGCGCGCGACTACCCGTCCAAGATGAGCTCGCGCGGCTTCGTCGTGCTGTTCGTGCCCACCGACGGCGCGCTCGCCAGCGCCTACGAGCGCGATCCGGAGCTGTACGCGACCGCCTCGAAGCTCAAGGTGTTCGTCGCCACCCCCACCTCGCTCATGTCGATCCTGATGTCGTGCGCCATGCTCTGGCAGCAGAAGAAGGACCTCGACAACGCGCACGCCATGGGCGAGACGGCGCGCGAGCTGTACGAACGCGTCGCCGTGTACGCCGAGCACGTCGAGAGGATCGGCGAGCACCTCGACAAGGCGCGCGCCAGCTACGACAAGGCCGCCGGGAGCTACCAGTCGCGCGTGCTCGCCACAGGCAAGCGCCTCGAGAAGCTCACCGGCACGCAGCAGTACAAGAAGCTCCTGCCCGAGGGCAAGGCGCCGGCGGAGGACGGACAATGATCGAAGCGCGCGAGCACATCGGCTTCCACCTGGCCTTCCCCGTCAAGGACCTCGAGAGCACCGTGGCCTTCTACGGCGGGCTGCTCGGCCTGCGCCAGGGCCGCATCGGCGCCGACTGGGTCGACTACGACCTGTGCGGGCACCAGATCTCCGCGCACGTGATGCCCGAGGCCTGCCGCCCGCGCGAGGCGCACGACGTGGACGGCGACGACGTGCCGGTGCGCCACTTCGGGCTCGTGGTGCGCTGGGAGGCGTGGCAGGCGCTCGCCGATCGGCTGCGCGCGGCGGGCGCGCGCTTCCTGATCGAGCCGCACGTGCGCTTCCAAGGCAAGCCCGGCGAGCAGGCCACCTTCTTCGTCGAGGACCCCTCCGGCAACGCGCTGGAGTTCAAGGCCTTCCAGGACCCCGCGCGCTTGTTCGCGCGCTGAGCGCGCCCGCCGACGCCGTCAAGCGCGCTTGACAGCATCGGGCGGCGCGCGGCGGGGCTCAGG
>JBEBCR010000278.1:0-2541 GCA_041157565.1 Planctomycetota bacterium
ATCGGCAACCCCGTCATCCGTCTCGACACGGCGCTGCTGCGCTCGGACAATCAGTCGCGGACCCTCTCCGCGCGCTATTGGAACGACGCGCGCCTCGAGGCCGAGATGTCCGCGGCTGCGCGGGCCGGGGACGCGGCGCTGCGCCGCAAATTGTCGTTCGAGTACCACTGGCGCCGGGCCTTGTCGGCGACTTGCGTGGTCTTCCTGCTGCTCGGGCTGCCGACCGGCCTCTCCTCGCGGCGCGGGAACCAGTTGCTGCCGCAGGCCATGGCGATCGGACTCGCCCTCTTGTACTACGTGCTCTTCATGCAGGCCACGAGGCAGCTGGTCAGTCGCACATGGGTGGCGGAGCGCGAGGCGGCCTGGGCCGTGACTCTGGCGTTCCTGCTCTTGGGCGCGTGGTGGACGCGCAAGGTGCTGCGCCGATGAGCGACCGCGTGCTCAGGCCGCTTGGACGCCTTGATCGCCATGTGGTCGGGCTGTTCCTCGCCTCCTACGCCACGGCCTTCCTGGTCGTCGTGGGGTTGTTCCTGGTCCTCGACATGGCGGGCAACCTCAACGACTTCCTCGCGCCGCGCGACGGCCGCAACGCGCCGGTGTCCGCGATCGCGCGCTACTACTTGCTGTCGCTTCCGTTCCTCTACGTGCAGGTCGCGCCGTTCGTGACCATGGTGGCGGGCCTGTTCTCCGTGGCGCGACTCGTGCGCCACCAGGAGACGGTGGCCGCCATGGCGGCGGGAGTGTCGCTGCGCCGCATGCTGGCTCCGCTGCTCGTGTGCGGCGCGCTGTGCGGCGCGGGCAGTTGGTCGCTGCGCGAGGCGTTGGCGGGCCGGCCGCTGGAGGCGCGCGAGGCGCTCCTGCACCTGCTGGAGCGCAAGGAGACCGAGCGAGTCGTGGGCAACCTCTGGGTGCGCGACGGCAAAGGCGGCGTGGTCCACCTCGACTCCTTGCGTCCCGCGACCGGCTCGCCGCCGCGCGCCGTGGTCGAGGGCTTCGAGGCGCAGCTGATGAACGCGCGCGAATGGACGACGGTCAAGGCCGACGCGGCCATCTGGGATTCCGACCGGCGCACGTGGACCCTAGTCAACGGCACGCGCCGCGCTATGCACGGCCAGGGCGGGGTTGAGGCCGTGGCGTTCCTCGACGGCATCGAGTTCAGCCCCGAACTGGCCTTGTCCTACCATCGTGCGCGCGCAGCGCCCTTGGAGTTGTCCTTCGAGCAGACGCTGGAGCTTTCGCGCCGCGATCCCGACAATACCGACTACCAGACGCTGCTCCAGTACCAGTTCACCTTCCCCCTGGCCAACTTCGTGCTGCTCCTGGTCGGACTGCCCTTGCTCTTGCGGCACGAGCGCGGCCAAGGCGGGCGAGGCGTCCTGCTGGCGGCCTTGTGCGCGCTGCTGTACTTCTGCACGGACTTCGTCTGCCGCACCCTCGGCCTGGAGGGTCGCCTGCAGCCCGAACTGGCCGCTTGGCTGCCCGCCCTGCTCTTCGGCGCGCTGGGCCTGTCCCTCTTCGACGGCGTCCGGACCTGAGCGGGAAGCCCGCCGTCGCCGAGCAGGCCCTGGCAGGCGCCCCGCCCAGGTCTTGGAAAGGTGCTTCGCTCCGGTGCGCGCGCGGCGTATGTTGGCCTCTGGTCGCGACTTGGCCGCGGCGCGGGAAGACCCGCGCCCCGCCGTCGTCTGACCGCCCAAGAGCCATGCAAGCGCAGCGTCTTCCGAACAAGTCCATCGGCCCCGTCCTGCTTTGCCTTGGACTGTGGTCCTGCACCTCGAACCAGGATCGTCCCGACGACCCGCGCTGGCTGGTCGCGCGCGGACGCCACGCCGAAGCCGTGCGCGTCGCCTCCGCCGCCGTGGAGCGCGATCCCACTTCCGAGCGGGCGCGTGCATTGCACAAGCAGGCTTCCGTTGCGTTCCTGCTCGACACGGCGCGCGAACAGTCGTTCCGCGACGACGACGAGGCCGCCATCGCCACCATCGAACAGGCTGTTCGCATCGATCCTGACAACGAGCAGGTGCGCGATTGGCGCGAGAAGACCAACCAGAAGCTGGCTTGGACCTGGCGCTCGCGGGCCTTCGATCTGCACGCGGAGGACCAGATCGACGAGGCGTTGGCGGCCTACGAGAAGGCACTCAAGCACGTTCCCGGCGACCAGGCCACGCTGGAAGGCCGCAACATCGCCTTGGCGCTGGTGTCCCATCGCTCCGTACTCGGGCGCACCTACTTCCAACAGGGGTTGGAGGCGCTCTCCGACCTGTGGCTCGACCAGGCTCGATCGCGCTTCTCCTACGCGCGCAAGTACCGCCCGGCCGACGAGCGCACGCAGCAGCGCGAGACGCAGGTCAAGCACCTGATCGCCAGCGAGAGGATCGGCGCCGCCAAGGGGCACGAGGCCGATAAGCGCTATGGCGCGGCTCGACACGAGTACGCGGTGGCGCTGCTTCAGGAGCCGGACAACGCCGAGGCCAAGGCCGGCCTCGAGCGCTGCAAGGTCGAGCTGCGCGTGCGGGAACTGCTCGGGCGCGTGCGCATGAACCT
>JBEBCR010000279.1:0-3766 GCA_041157565.1 Planctomycetota bacterium
GCAGCGCTCGGTGTCGCGCGCCGACCAGTTGTCGCCGTCCGAGTAGTGGAATGGGTAGATGTTCCAGTCCTCCGGGCGCCAGCGCGCCTGCAGCTCCTCGAGCAGCAGCTCGTAGGCCGAGCTGATCTTGGTGCCGCCGGACTCCCGCAAGTGGAAGAAGCTGTGCTGGTCGACGACCTTGGCCACTGCGTCGTGGACGATGTAGACGACCTCGAGCTGCTTGTACTGGCTGCGCAGCCAGGTGTCGATCCAGAACGCCTTGACGCGCACGATCTCCTTCTGCTCGCGGCCCATCGAACCAGACACGTCCATCACGTGGAAGACGACGGCGGCGGCCTGCGGCTCGTCGACCACCTTCCTGCGGCGGAAGCGCTCGTCGGCGGGCTCGGGCAGCACCAGCGGCGCGTCGGGGTCGAAGGCGCCCGAGGCCACGGCGCGCTCGAGCGCGTTGCGCCAGGTGCGCTTGAAGTGGCGCAGCGAGCGCGGGCCGTGCTCGGCGAGGCCGCTCCAGCGGCCCGAGGCCGCGCGCAGCGCGCGGTCGCCGCGCGGCTCGATGCGCGGCAACCCGAGCTCGCGCCCGAGCAGCTCGGCCAGCTCCTCCAGTTCCACGTCGACCTCGAGCACGTGCTCGCCGGCGCCGTCGCCGGCCTCGCCGCCGCCCTGGCCCGGACGCTGCTCGCCGCCCTCCGCCTGCTCCCCCTCGCCGCCCCCGCCGCCGCCGCGGTGCTCGCCCTGGCCGTCGCCGTGGCGCAGCCTGGGCAGCTCGATCTGCGGGATCGGGATGGAGACGGCGTGGTCGCCGCGGCGGCCGAAGAGCTCGGAGCTCGTCAGGTAGCGCCGCAGGTCGCCGCGCAGCCGGCCGCGCACGATGTCCTTGAAGCGCGCGCGATCCTGCCCGATCCGGGAGAGGCTCATGCCGCCTCGACCAGCGGCTTGTCGTCGCCGCGCGCGTGCAGGCCGGCGACGCGCCGCAGCACGCGCTCGGCGCTCCTCTGGTCGTAGTGGAAGTCGCGCACCAGCCGATCGCGGATGACGGCGATCTTGTGCAGCGCGTCGGGGTCGACCACGGTGGACACGAGGCTCGTCAGCTGGATGCAGTCGCGCCGGTCCTCGAAGACCTTGGCCTCGAGCGCGCGCACCAGGCGCGCGTTCTCGCGCCACAGGAACATGCCGCCCTCGGACTGCACCGCCGCGACGAAGGCCAGGAACTCGTGGCGGAAGTCGGCCTTGCGCGCCTCGGGGATCTCCATCTTCTCCTCGATGGCGCGCATCAGCCGCTCGTCGGGATCGCCCTCGCGGCCGCGCGCGTCGACCACCTTCTCGCGCGTCGCCCAGGCCTTGAGGTTGTCCACGTACTTGGCGCACAGCGCCTCCACCTCGGCCGGATCCGAGGCCACGGCCGCCTGCACCTCGCGCTTGATCGTCTCGTCGTGCTCCGAACGAGCCAGCGCGACCAGCTGCAGGCAGCGCTTGCGCACCTCCTCGTTCGACACGAGCGAGTTGTGGCGCAGCCCGCGCTCGATCTCGTCGAGCACCTCCTCCGCCCCGACCACCGCGTCGTCGCCCGACAGGGCGGAGGCGATCCGGTCCTGCACGTAGCGCGGGCCGATGCCCGTCATGCCCTCGCGCGGGTGCGCCTCCCTCAGCTCCGCCACCGCTTCGGCGGTCCAGCCGGCCAGCTCGCCGCCGTCGTACAGGCGCGCCTTCTGCGCCAGCGTCAGGCCCGAGTGGGACGGATCCTCGAGGCGCGTCATCACGGCCCACAAGGACGCCATCTCGATGGCGTGCGGCGCCAGCACGCGCCCGGGCACGCCGCGCTCGACGAAGCGTCGGCGATGGATGGCCGCCTCGTCCCGCACCGACAGGTTGTAGGGCACGTCGATCTTGATCGTGCGGTCGCGGAAGGCCTCCATCAGGTCGTTGGCCACCAGCTTCCTGTACTCGGGCTCGTTGGTGTGCCCGATGATCACCTCGTCGATCGAGACCTGCGCGAACTTGCGCGGCTTGACCACGTGCTCCTGCGTGGCGCCGAGCAGGTCGTAGAGGAACGCCACGTCGAGCTTCAGCACCTCGACGAACTCGAGCATGCCGCGGTTGGCCACGTTGAACTCGCCGTCGAAGTTGAACGCGCGCGGATCCGAGTCGGAACCGTACTCGGCGATCCTGCGGTAGTTGATGTCGCCCGTCAGCTCGGTCGAGTCCTGGTTCTTCTCGTCCTTGGGCTGGAACGTGCCGATGCCGACGCGGTCCTTCTCCGACAGGACGAAGCGCCGCACCCGCACGTGCTCGAGCATCCGCCGCCAATCACCGTCGTGGCGGCGCAGCAGCTCCTGCTGCCACAGGCGCGACACCGGGTCGAGCTCGCCCTCGATGCGGATCTTGTATTCGCCCTTCAAGGCGCGCGTCAGGCGCTCCTCGACGGCGCGCCGCGCCTCTTCGGAGAGCAGGAGCAGCGGATCCTGGTTCATCGGCGAGGGCACGACCATCCCGTCGACCAGCCAGTCGAAGGTGTGGATCGCGCCCGCTTCGCCGCGCGAGTACTGCTCGAGGCCGCGCTTGAGCAGGCGCGCGATGGAGCTCTTGGCGCTGCCCACCGGCCCGTGCAGCAGGATCACGCGCCGCTCGGGACCAAGCCCGCGCGCGCCGGCGCGCAGCACGCGCACCAGTTCGCACAACGGCTCCTCGAGGCCCAGCACCGCGTCCTCGCCGCCGTCGAAGGGATCGTCGAAGATGCGCCAGCGCGTCCGTCCCGAAGGCAGGCGCCCGACGCCGTGGCTCTCGACCATGTCCGCCATGCGCTGCCAGGCGTTGCGCGCGGGACGTGGATCGGCGTCGAGCAGCGCGAGGTAGTCGGCGAACGAACCGGTCCACGACAACGCGTCGTCGGGAGCGCCTTGGTGCGCGGCGACCAGTTCGTGGAGCGTGGGACGGCTCGGATTCATGGCGGAGGCGCGGCGGGGACGCCGCGTGGGCGTGTGTGTGGACGGGCGGACGCGGACGGCGGGGACGGTCCTCGACAACCTCGTAGATCGGATCGCCGGGCCGCGCCCCTGATGCCTTTCGATTCCCGGCGGCGCGCCGGTCCTGCCACGGGGACCGGCACCTGGGCGGCCAGCGACGCCACAAACTTTTGCCCAGAATGGACTTGCGTCACTTCCCGCGACCCCGACAGTCGGCGGCACCCGCGCCCCACTACGCTGTCGGGCATGGACCGTTGCCTGCTGCCGTTCCTGTGCGCCCTCGCCATGGCCTCCTGCCGACCCGAGGCGGCGCCTCCCGCGGCCGAGGCGGCCTTCGAGCAGGACCGCGCCTGGAAGCTGCTGCTCGAGCAGGTCGCCATCGGGCCGCGTCCAGCCGGCAGCCCCGGCGCCGAGGAGAACCGCAAGCTGATCGAACGCGAGCTGCGCGCCGCCGGCCTCGAGCCCGTGCGCGAGTCCTTCCGCGCGGCGACGCCCGCCGGCGAGATCGAGTTCGTCAACGTCCACGCCGACCTGCCGGGCACGGGGCGCGACATGGTCATCCTCGGCTCGCACTACGACACCAAGCGCCTGCCCTTCCGCTTCGTGGGAGCCAACGACGCCGCCTCGAACACCGCTGTCCTGATGGAGCTCGCACGCGTCATCGCCTCGGGCCGCAAGCGCGAGCCCACCTACCGCTTCCTCTTCATCGACGGCGAGGAGGCGGTGCGCGAGCAGTGGATCGATCCCGACAACACCTACGGCTCGCGCCACCACGCCAACAAGCTGCGCGACTCCGGCAAGAGCGC
>JBEBCR010000280.1:0-7014 GCA_041157565.1 Planctomycetota bacterium
GACTGGCGGTGCATGCCGCGCATTCGCCCTACTCCGGCGTGTGCGTGGGCGCGGCGTTGCTCGACGAGGCGGGACGCATCCACGACGGGTGCAACGTCGAGAGCGCCAGCTACGGCCTGACGATCTGCGCCGAACGCACCGCCTTGGTGTCGGCAGTCGCGGCGGGGGCCAAGCGCTTTCGCGCCGTGGCCGTGGCGTCCAACTTGCCGCGCTTGTTGATGCCGTGCGGCGCGTGCCGCCAGTTCCTGTCGGAATTCGGGCCCGGCATGCAGGTGATCGTCGTGGGGCCTGGCGAAGAACGCAAGAAGACCACGATGGACCAGCTGCTTCCCGAGGCCTTCAGCCCCGCGGATCTCGACACTCCACGCTGAGGACCGGGCGCGGCGTCGACGTTCCGTGCTCTTCGGCCTCCGGAGGCGGCGGCCCGTGGTCGCGATCGTCGGCAACGACGAGCCCGGCACGCTTCCTGCGCTCACGTCGCCTTTTGGCGCGCGGGGGCCAAGGACGGAACCGAGCGCGACGGCGCACGCGACCAACTTGGTCAAAGTCCGCCGGGCGACGCCCATGCCAGTCCAGCACGCAGAGCGCCGCTGACCTCGCGCGCCACGTTTGCGATACTCGGCGCGGCTCAGCCGCCGCAACTGTCCACACGACTCCATGGCCAAGTCCCCGAATTCCGGCAACCAAGGCTCGTCCGATCCTCTTCGGCGCATGGAGGCGCTCGCGCGCGCCCTGCGCCACCACGACCACCTCTACTACGTCGAAGGTCGCCCGGAGGTCTCGGACGCCGAGTACGACGCGCTGTTCCGCGAGCTGAAGCAGCTCGAGTCGGAGCACCCGGCCTTGGCGCTGGACGACAGTCCGACGCGTCGCGTGGGCGCGCCCGTGCCCGAAGGCCAAGGCTTCGCCGTCGTCGAGCACGCCGTGCCGATGCTGTCGATCGATTCGCTGTTCAGCGCCGACGAAGTGCGGGATTTCGAGGCGCGCATCCTGCGCTTCCTCAACCTCGACGACGCCGACCTCGCTTGGGTGGTCGAGCCCAAGTTCGACGGCGTCTCCTTGTCGGTGGTCTACGAACATGGGCGCCTCGTGCGGGCCGTGACGCGCGGCGATGGCGAGCGCGGCGAGGACGTGACCGCCAATGCGCGCACGATCCGCAACCTGCCGTTGGCGCTCGATGGCGGAGCGCGATCGACGCCGCGACTCCTGGAGGTGCGCGGCGAGGTGCTGATGGCGCGCGATCGCTTCGAGCGCTTCAACGCCGCACGCGCGGCGCGCGGCGAGGAACGCTTCGCCAACGCGCGCAACGCCACCGCCGGCGCCATGCGCCGCAACGATCCGGCCGAAGTGGCGCGCTACCCGCTCGAGTTCCACATTTGGGCCATGCCGCGCTGCGAGGGCGTCGGGTTCGCCACGCAGGAGGAGGCCGGCAAGGCGCTGCGCGCGTGGGGCTTCGCCGATTCGGGCCATGGACGCGTGGTGCGCGGCCTCGAGGCTTGCCTCGCCTACCACGACGAGATCGAGGCGCGGCGCGACGACATCCCGTTCGAGATGGACGGCATCGTCGCCAAGCTCGATCGCTTCGACCTGCGCGAGCGCCTGGGCACCACGTCGCGTTCGACGCGCTGGCAGTACGCGCACAAGTTCGCGGCGCGCGAAGTGTCCGCGACGCTGCGCGCCATCGAGACGATGGTGGGCAATGGCGGCCGCCTGACGCCGCGCGCGCACGTCCTGCCGGTCGAGGTGGGCGGCATCACGGTGCGGCACGCGACGTTGCACAACGCCGACTACGTCGCCGAGCTGGGCCTTTCGATCGGCGACCGCGTCTTCCTGCGCCGCGCCGGCGATGTGATTCCGCAGATCCTCGGCGTGGCCAAGGCCGCCGAGGGCAACGCGCCCGCGGATTGGGAGGCGAGCCTGCCCGACGAGCTCCACGCGGCCGTGGCGCGCGACGACGGGTCCGTGGCGCATCGCTGGAAGGCGAGCTGGAGCGTGCCCAAGGGTTGCCCGGCGTGCGGCACGCCGCCCGTCGCCGAGGGCAAGTACTGGCGCTGCCCGAATCCGGAGTGCGGGCCCCAGCGCATCGGCCGGACCCTGATCCTCGTCGGACAAGGCGCCTTCGAGATCGAAGGACTGGGCGAGAAGCAGATCGCGCAGCTGTACGAAGCTGGACTGCTGCGGACCTCCGCCGACGTGTTCGCGCTCGATGCTTCCGACGAGGTGCGCGAGAAGCTCTTGTCGCTGGAGCGCTGGGGCAAGAAGAGCGTCGACAACTTGCATGCCGAGTTGGAGAAGGGCCGGCGCGTGCCCTTGGCGCGCTTCCTCGTGGCCTTGGCCATCCCGGACGTGGGGCCGTCGACGGCGCGCGTGCTGGCCCAGCACTTCCAGTCGCTCGACGCCATCGCCGCGGCGAGCGAGGAGGAGCTCATGCACGTCGACGGCGTGGGACCGGAAGTGGCGGCCAAGGTCGCGCGCTGGTTCCGCGACGAGCGCTTGTCGCGCACGGCCGCGCGGCTCGTCGAGCTCGGCGTCGTCGTCGAAGCGCCCGCGGCCAAGGTCGTCGATGGGCCCTTCGCGGGCCAGACCGTGGTCTTCACCGGCACGCTGGAGCGCATGGGGCGCGCGGAGGCCAAGCAGCGCGTCGAGGAGCTGGGCGGGCACGTGGCCTCGTCGGTCAGCGCCAAGACCACGGTCCTCGTCGTGGGCGGCAAGCCCGGCAGCAAGGCCAAGAAGGCCGAGGAGCTGGGCGTGCGCGTGATCCTCGAGGACGAGTTCCTGCGCCTCGCCGAACGGGGCTGACCAAGCGGCCGCTGGACGACGCGCGCGGTAGCATCGTGCGCATGCTCCGCCCGCACGACATGCTCGGCGCGCTTCGTCGCGCCGCCGCCAAGCACGAGGACCAGTCCCGATCCGCCAACCAGCGTGCAGGCGCCGCGCGCCGCGCGCCGTGCACGCGCCTGGCCTTGGGCTTCGCGCTACTCTGCCTCGCGTCTTGCCGCTCGTCGAGCGCCGACGCGGCCGCGGGCGCCGAAGCTCGCGCCGCGTCCACTCGCGCGTCGGACGGCTCCACCCGCGCCACGCGGGGCCAACTCGCCTCCGGCGCCCAGTTGGAATTGGAGCTCGACGCGGAGGGGCGCGTCGCCAGCGCCCGACTCGGCTCGCCGACCAGCGAGCCGGCCAGCGAGCCGACGATCGTCGTGCGCGCCGCCCGCGTGCTCGACGTCGAGCGGGGCGTCCACCACGCGCCGGGCGAGGTCCTCGTGCGCGGCGACCGCATCGTCGCGGTCGGGCCGATCGGCGCGGCGCCCGAAGCGGCGCGCGTGATCGAGCTCGGGGAGCGCACCTTGCTGCCCGGGTTGATCGACTGCCACACGCACCTCGCCTTCCAGCTCGACGAGCACAGCGCCATGCGGCCCGTGCTCGAAGGCCCGGCCGACGCGGCGCTGCGCGGCGCGCGCCACGCCGAGCGCACGTTGAAGGCCGGCTTCACCACGGTGCGCGAGCTGGGTTGCGACGACTTCGTCGACGTGTCGCTGATGAAGGCCATCGAGCGCGGCGACATCGTGGGCCCGCGCATCATCCCCGCCGGCCACGCCATCTCCATCACGGGCGGCCATGGCGACACGGGCGGATTCCGTCCGGGGATCCTCGAGCAGTCGCCCAGTTCCGGCGTCGCCGACGGACCCGACGAGTGCGTCAAGGCGACGCGCGAGCAGATCAAGCACGGCGCCAAGACGATCAAGATCATGGCGACGGCCGGCGTGCTGTCCTTCGAGGAGGCGATCGGCGCGCAGCAGCTCGACTCGCGCGAGATGCAGGCGATCGTCGAGGAGGCGCGGCGGCACGGCGTCAAGGTCGCGGCCCACGCGCACGGCACCGAAGGCATCGTCGCCGCCGTGCGCGCGGGCGTGGACTCGATCGAGCATGGCAGCATCCTGTCCGACGAGGCCATCGCGCTGATGAAGGAGCGCGGCACGTGGCTCGTCCCGACGCAGTACTGCGTCGAGCGCCTCGAGCTCGCCAAGCTGCCGCCCTTGTGGCGCCGCAAGGCCGAGGCGCTGTTCCCGCTGCGAAGCGAGTGGCTGGCGAAGGCCATCGCCGCCGACGTGAAGATCGCGCTCGGCACCGACGCGGGAGTGCACCCGCATGGCGAGAACGCGCGCGAGTTCGCCACGTACGTGCGCCATGGCATGGCGAACGCCGACGCGCTGCGCGCCGGCACGATGCACGCGGCCGAGCTGTGCGGCACGCCGGACCGTGGTCGGATCGCGCCGGGGCTCCTGGCGGACCTCGTCGCGGTGGACGGCGACCCGTTGCTCGACATCGCCGCCATGGAGCGGGTGTCGTGGGTGATGAAGGGCGGAGTGGTGGTCGAGTAGGGGCGTGGTGGCGGCGATTCGCCGCGGAAACGAGCGCGATCCGCGTTCCCGGTCCGGGCTCGGGTAGCCAACGCGCGGCTCGGCGGCTAGTCTCGTTCCAGATGGCCGGCGACCAAGCAGACGACACGCAGGGCGACTTCGACCTGCCGGACGGGTTCCAGGACGACGCGACCGCCAAGCTCGTGGCGCGCGCCAAGGCCGGCGACACCCAGGCGTTGAACGACTTGTTCGCGCGCTACCACGCGCTGGTCCTCGAGACCGCGCGGCGCCGCATCGGTCCGCGCCTGCGGCTCAAGGAGGACCCCGACGACCTCGCGCAGACCACCTTCCGCGAGGCCACGCGCGACCTCGCCAACTACCAGTACAGGGGCGAAGGCTCGCTCGTTCGTTGGCTGATCCAGATCCTGCAGAACAAGATCCGCGACAAGGCCGAGTTCTACGGCGCGCGCAAGCGCGACGCGGGCCGCGAACGCCACCTCGTCGGGGCCGGCGACGATCCCGAGGAGGCGCGCGGCGTCGAGCCCGCGGCCACGGACATGACGGTCACGCAGCACGTCTCGCAGCAGGAGTCGTGGTCGCAGCTGCGCGGCGCGCTCGAGCACCTGTCGCCCGAGCATCGCGCCGCCATCACGGCGGTGTTCTTCGAGGGCAAGTCGCTGCGCGAGGCCGGCGCGTTGCTCGGCGGCAAGAGCGAAGACGCCGTGCGCATGATGCTGCGTCGCGCGGAGGCGCGCTTGCACGACATCCTGCGCGGCACGCTGGGCAAGGACGTCGAGTAGGGCGGACCGCCTCCGCGCGCGGTTCTGGTCCGCGCGCCCGGGGCCGGCCGCCGCCCTGCGCGCGACTCGCCGCGGCCCAAGCGGCCCCGGCGGGGCCCGTCCATCGCCCCCCGGCGCGGGCCATGGGCCGCGCCCCTTGTTTCCCGCGGCCTCAGGCGCTATGTTCTCCGCTCCAAACTGGGCTAGTAACTCAATGGCAGAGTGCCATGTTCACATCGTGGAAGTTACAGGTTCGAGTCCTGTCTAGCCCACCAGCACACGTCCCGGCCGCCCTAGCGCGGCCGGAGTCGTTCCCGCGCGGCCTTCGTCGCCTCGAGGCCCGTCGCGCGCGGCGCGAGCGCACGCGTGCGCGCGCAGGAGGACCACCGTGACCGCATCCGACGAGCTCTCGCTGCAAGACCGCTACGCTCCGAAGAACGCCTGCTTCGGCTGCGGGCCCGCCAACGACAAGGGACTGCGCATCAAGAGCTTCGTCCAGGGCGACGAGGTCGTGGCGACATGGCGGCCCGAGCCGCACCACGAGGCCTTCCCAGGGATGCTCAACGGCGGCATCACCGGCGCGCTGCTCGATTGCCACGGCAACTGGACCGCGGCCTGGCACCTGATGCGCCAGTCGGGCGCGTCCACGCCGCCGTGCACCGTGACGGCGGACTTCCACGTCAAGCTCAAGCGCCCGACGCCGACGAGCGGCACGGTTCTCCTGCGCGCCAAGGTGGTCGAGTCGTCCGAGGATCGAGCCGTGGTCGAAGCGACGCTCGAAGCCGGAGGCAAGATCACGGCGACCTGCCGCGGGACCTTCGTCGCCGTCAAGGAAGGGCATCCGGCCTACCACCGCTGGTGAGCCGGGCGCGTCCAAGGCGGCCTCAGGGCCCGAACAATTCGCCTTGGCGGCCGTGCCGGCCGCGCGGCCGCGCCAGGCGCGCCTCGCCATCGTCCAGGCCGAGGCGCCGGCAGGTCAGCTTGAACAGCGACTCGACCATGCGCCAGCGCTCGCCTTCGCCGCGCATGCGCAGCCCGAAGTCGGCCTCGTTCCAGCGCCCGCCGCGCATCTCGAGGATGGCGTGCTCGATCTTCTTCGCGCGCTCGGGGAAGGCCGCGGCGATGCGCTCGCGGAACACGGGCAGGACGCTCGTCGGCAGGCGCAGCATGGTCATGAACGCGCGTCGCGCGCCGTGGGCGCGGGCCTCCTCGAGGATGCGCGGCAAGTCGCCGTCGTTGAGCCCGGGCACGAGCGGCGCGCAGGACACGCCGACCTCCACGCCCGCCTGGCTCAAGGCGCGCATGGCCTCGAAGCGCGTGCGCGGCGACGGGGCCAACGGCTCGATGGCGCGCGCGATGGCGGGATCGAGGAAAGGCACGCTGATGTTGACGACCGCCCCGCCCTCGCGCGCGAGGCGGGCCAGGATGTCGACGTCGCGCCGCACGAGCGCGCCCTTGGTGATGATGGCGACGCCGACGCCGCGCGCGCGGCACGCCTCCAGGCAGCGCCGCGTCAGCTCGTAGTGCGCCTCGAGCGGCTGGTAGCAGTCGGTGTTGCCCGACAGGACCAGCGGCCCTCCGTCGAGGCGGTTGGTGGCGAGCTCCTTCGCCAGGATCTCGGGGGCGTTGGTCTTGACGACAATGCGCGTGTCGAAGTCCGTGCCCGCGCCGAAGTCGAGGTACTCGTGCGTCGGACGCGCGTAGCAGTAGGCGCAGGCGTGCTGGCAGCCGCGGTAGGGGTTGGCGCCGAAGCGGAAGCCGATGTCGGGCGAGTCGTGTTCGACGACGAGGCTCTTCGCCTCCTCCTCGTACACCTTGAGCTGCGCGGGAGGCGGCGCGTCGATCCACTCGACGTGCGATCCATGCCAGGGATTGGG
>JBEBCR010000281.1:0-3617 GCA_041157565.1 Planctomycetota bacterium
AGCTCAAGGGCAGCTACTCGGTCCTGATGGTGACCCACAACATGCAGCAGGCCAGCCGCGCCAGCGACTACTGCGCCTTCATGTACCTCGGCCGCCTCGTCGAGTACGGCGCCACCACCGACATCTTCCTCAGCCCCCGCCTGCGCGAGACCGAAGACTACGTCACCGGCCGCTTCGGCTGAGGTCGCTTCGGCCCTTCGACCTGCCCTCGAAGTCCGGCGCGGATTCCGGGGTCGCGCCCATCCCACGACGCGGCGCGGGCGCTAGGATCTCGCCCTCGGAGTCATGAGCTCGTCGGCACCGTCCACCACGTCACCCGCCGTGCGCGTCGTCGCCGACCGCGCCGAGGGCGAGCGCCTCGTGGCCGACGAGATCGAGGCCCTGCTCGCGGCCCGGCCGGACTCGGCCCTGGGTTTGGCGACGGGCGGGACGATGACCGGGCTGTACGACGAGTTGTCGCGCCGGCGCGCGGCCGGACGCCTGTCGTTCGCGCGCGCCAAGGGGTTCAACCTCGACGAGTACCTGGGCCTGGCTCCCGAGGACCCGCGCAGCTTCGCCGCCTACATGCGGCGCAGCTTGTTCGACCGGGTCGACTTCGCGCCCGGCGCGGCGCGCCTGCCGCGCGGCGACGCGGCCGACCCGGCGGCCGAGTCGAGGGCCTGGGAGGCCGCCATCGCGGCGGCAGGCGGCATCGACCTGCAGCTCCTCGGCATCGGCCGCAACGGCCACATCGGCTTCAACGAACCCGGCTCCGCGCGCGACAGCCGCACGCGCGTCGTCGAGTTGGACGACACCACGCGCGCCGACGCGGCGGCGGGCTTCGGCTCCCTGGAACTCGTCCCGCGGCGGGCCATCACCGCCGGCGTGGCCACCATCCTCGAGTCGCGCCGCATCCTGCTCCTCGCCTTCGGGCGTTCGAAGGCCTCCATCGTGCGACGCATGCTGCGCGGCCCGGTCGGGCCCGAGTGCCCGGCGACCTGGCTGCAGGGGGTTGGGCACGCGCTGGTCGTCGTGGACCGCGAGGCCGCGTCCGAGCTGCAGTAGTCGCCCCCGTCCGCTCGAGCGCGCTTCTCATCGGCGCGCCGTGATGGTTGGATGGGCGGCGTGCGCGACGAGGCGATGCTGGTCGGTGTCGATGGGGGGGCGACCTCCGTGCGCGCCCACGTCGTGGCCGAACAGGGCGGACTGCTCGTCGAAGTCGGCTTCGCGGCGAGCCTCGACCACGCGGACCTGCGCCCGGCCGGCGTGGCGCCCTTCGAGCCCGTGGCGCTCGCCGTGCAGCGCGAAGAGCACGCGCGCGCGGCGGTCCAGCCCACCCCCGAGGAGGACGCCGAGTCGGCGCGGCGGGCGCGCGGGGTGGCGCGCGTCGTGGCGGAGGCGCTGCGCGCCGCGAGCGGTCGCGCCGGTCCTTGGCGCGCGCGCGTGGGCCTGTGCTGGCCGGGCTTGAAGGACGCGGCGGGCGCTGGCGTGCTCGTCGCCAAGAACGGCCCGCGCGCGCCGCGACTGCTCGCCGACGTCGCCGAAGCCCTGCGCGCCGCGGGCGTCGAGCTAGCCGCGCCGCTGCCGCCGCTCATGTCCGACGGCCTGGCGTGCGGCCTCGGCGAGCGCCACGCGACGACGGGCGCGCTGCGCGGCGTCGACCACGGCTGGTACTTCGGCGGGGGCACCGGACTCGCCGAGGCGGCGCTGGTCGACGGGCGCGTCCTCGCCCTCGACCAGCTCGGCCCCGGTTGGAAGCGCGCGTGGGAGCTGTCCTCGCGCGCCTTCGGCGCCGGCTTCGAGGAGCTCGTCTCCGCCGGCGGCATCGACGCGGCGTGGCGGCGCCAAGGCGGCGAGGGACATGCCGTCGACGCGGCGCTCGCGGGCCACGCCGGGGCGCGCGAGCTCCTGCGGCGCGCCGCCGCGGCGCTGGCGGAACTGGCCGTCGAGCGCATCCTGGCGCTGCACGCGCAACGTGGCCTCGTGCTGCAGCGCATCGTCGTCGGCCAGCGCCTCGGCGAGTTGTGCGCCGATACGCGCCTCGACGATTGCTGCGCCGCGGTGCTGCGCGCGGAACTCGCCGCGCGCCTGTCGCAGGAGGCGCCCGACGGCGTGCTGCGCCAGTGGCTGCCCGGCGGCGAGCGCCCCGACCGCGTCGTGGCTTCCACCCTGCGCGCCGCGCCGGCGCTGGGCGCGGCGTCCCCGTGGCTGATGGCGCAGGCCGAGGAGGCCCTCGCCCGTGCTTGACGCCCAGGCGGTCCTCGCCGAGGGCGCGCCCTCGCCCAGCACGCTGTCCTTCGGCGCGCTCGACTGGGGCGTCGTGGTCGGCGTGCTGCTCCTGACCTCGCTGTTCGGCGCGTGGTTCGGCCGCCAGGCCACCATGCGCGACTTCTTCCTCGGCGGCCGGCGCCTGCCCTGGTGGGCCGTGAGCGCCTCGATCGTGGCCACGGAGATCAGCGCGCTGACGCTCGTCTCCCTGCCGGCGATCGTGTTCGTCGACGGCGGGACCTGCGCCTACCTGCAGATCACCCTGGTCGGCAGCGTCGTCGCGCGCCTCGCCATCGCCTGGTGGCTGGTGCCCGCGTACTACGAGGAGGAGATCTACAGCCCCTACGACTGGGTGGGCCGACGCCTCGGCGAATCCGCGCGGCGCATGATGACCTTGTTCGGCGCCATCGGCGGGGTGCTGTCGCAGGCGGCGCGCGTGTACCTGACCGCGGTCGTGCTCGAGATCCTGATGCACGAACAGCTGCGCGCCCTCGAGGCGGCCAGCGGCGTCCCCTCGATCGGCATCTCGATCCTCCTGATCTCGTTCGTCGCAGTGGCGTGGACCTGGATGGGCGGCATCGTCACGGTCGTCTGGACGGACCTGCTGTTGTTCCTCGTGTTCTGCGCCTCGGCCGCGACCGTGGTCCTGTGGATCGCGGGCAACCTCGACGGCGGGCTGGCGGCGATCATCGAGCACGGCCGCGAGTCGGGACGGGCCCGCATCCTCGACTTCGACGCGAGCCCCGTGAAGGCCTACACGTTCTGGGCGGCCCTCTTCGGCGCCGGCTTCGGCAACATCGGGGCCTACGGCGTCGACCAGTTGATGGCCCAGCGCATCCTCTGCTGCCGCGGCGTGCGCGAAGCGCGCCTGGCGGTGGCGTGCAGCATCGTGGCGGTCCTCGTCGGGCTGCTCGTGGCCTTTGGCGGCATCGCGCTCGCCGCGTGGTACGACGCGCATCCGCTCGACGGCGAGGCGTGGCGCCTGGTGTCGGAGCGGGCGGACCGCGTGCTGCCGGTCTTCACCGCCACGGTCCTGCCGGAGGGCTTGCGCGGCTTCGTGGTGGCGGGCGTGTTCGCCGCGGCCATCTCCAGCCTCGATGGGGTGCTGGCCGCGCTGGCGCAGACCACGATGCACGCCTGGTGGCTGCCGCGCCGCCAGCGCCTCCTGGCCGCCATGGAGCCCGCCGCGCGCCCCTCGACCGAGTCGGAGGAGCGTCGTTCCATCGCAGCCTCGCGCCGGCTGGTGGTCGCCTACGGAGCGTTGATGGTGGGGGTGGCGTGGGCCATGGATCCCATCTCGCGCGCCTACGCGTCGCTGCTCGACTTGGGCCTCGCCATGGCGGGCTACACGCAGGGCGCGCTGCTCGGCG
>JBEBCR010000282.1:0-3250 GCA_041157565.1 Planctomycetota bacterium
AGCTGCATCCCGCCCATGACCGAGCGCGGGGCGTTGTTCGACCTCGGCTGCGACTACGTGGACGTGGGACGCGAGGCGGGCAAGCTCGCGGCGCGCGTGCTCGCGGGCGAGCGGCCCGGCGACATCGCCGTGCGCGAATACGCGCCGCAGGAGCTGCGGCTCAACCTCGCGGCCCTCGAGGGGTTGAAGGAGCGCTGGGACGCGCCCGCCGACGTGCAGGCCCGGGCGACGCTGGTGATCGCGCGCGACGGCGCGCGCAGCGGCCCGCGCGCGACGAAGCAGGCGACGACGGCAACGACGGCGGCGACGCCGAAGAAGCGCATCGCCATCGCCTACTTCGGGCCCGAACAGACCGTGGAAGAGTGCATCGAGGGCCTGCTTGGCGGGCTGCGGGCCGCGGGCTTCGAAGAAGGTCGCAACCTCGAGGTGCGCAAGTCCCACGCGCAAGGCGAGATCGTCAACATCGGCCCGATGCTGCAGGCGCTCGACGCCGACGGCCACGACGCCATCGTGACCATGTCGACGCCGGTGCTCGCCTCCGCCTGCGGCGTCGTCAAGCGCACCAAGGTGGTGCTGACGTACTGCTTCGATCCGCTGGCGGCGGGCGCGGGCAAGTCGCTGGAGGACCACCTGCCGTTCCTGACGGGCATCGGTTCGTCGCCGCCGCTCGAACGCCTGGTGGCGGCGCTGCGCGAGCTGCAGCCGCGACCGGCCAAGGTCGGCGTCGTGTACAACGCCTCGGAAGCGAACTCGAGCCGCCGCGTCGAGCAGGCGCGACGTCTCCTCGACGGCACGGGCATCGCGCTCGACGGCGCCACGATCTCCACGAGCGGCGAGACGCTGCTCGCCGCGCAGGCGCTCGTCGCGCGTGGCGTCGACGCGTTCTGGGCGGTGGGCGACAACACCGCGGTGCAGGCGATCGACGCGCTGATGAAGACGGCGCGCGACGCGCGCGTGCCGGTGCTCGCCGACGACCCCACGCTCGTCGACCGCGGCGCCGTGGCGGGCCTCGGGGTGGCGTTCCACGAGGTCGGCAAGCGCACCGCGCCGATCCTCGCGCGCGTCCTGCGCGGCGAGGATCCGGCGAGGATCCCCATCGAGCAGATCATGGTGCTGGAGGTGGCCGTCGACCCCGCCGCGGCGCGGAGCCTGGGCGTGACCTTGCCCGAGTCGCTCCTGCGCGAGGCCAACCGCGGGTCGTACGTGCGCGTGCCGCGGCCGCCGAAGAAGCGCGTCGTCGACGTCGTCCTGTACACCGAGAACCCCACGGTCGAGCAGGCGCTCGCCGGCGTGCGCGCCGGCTTCCGCGACGAGGGTTGGCTCGCGGAGGATTGGGAGCTGCGCGTGCGCCAGGCCCAGGGCGACATCGCCGCCTTGTCGAGCATCGCCGACGCCTGCAGCCAAGGCGACGCGGACCTCGTGCTGCCGCTGACCACGCCGGCGACGCAGGCGATGCTGCGGCGCGTGCGCGGCAAGCCGATCGTCTACGGCCTCGTCGCCGACGGCGTGGTGGCGGGCGCCGGGCGCACGGCGAGCGACCACGAACCGTTCGTCACCGGCGTCGATGTGCCGGCCCCCACGCAAGAAGGCCTGGATCTACTGCTGCGCTGCCTGCCGCGCGCCAAGCGGCTCGGGACGTTGTACGCGCCGGGCGAGGTGAACTCGGTGCTGTACAAGGACCAGTTGGACGCGGCCTGCCGGGCGCGCGGCATCGAACTCGTCGCCGTGGGCGTCAACTCGCCCTCCGAGATCGCCGACGCCGCGTTGGCGTTGTGCGGTCGCGGCATCGACGCGGTCGCGCAGATCATCGACAACTGCAGCGCGGGAGGCTTCCCGTCGATCGCCGCGGCCGCGGAGCGCGCGCGCCTGCCGGCGATGAGCTGGTCCTCGAGCGCCATCCGCAACGGCGCCTTCCTGACCGTGTCGCGCGACTTCGAGCGCAACGGCGCCGACACGGCGCGGCTCGCCATGCGCGTGCTCGCCGGCGAAGACCCCGCGCGCATCCCCTTCGGCCGCACGCTGGAGACCAGCGTGCAGGTCGACGTCGCGCGCGCGCGCCAGTTCGGCATCGAAGTGCCGCAGGACGTGCGCAAGCAGGCGAAGATCGTGGACGAGGGAGGCCGCTGACCTCGTGGAGATCCGCCGCGAAGCTCGCGAATCGACGGCACGGCTGGTGCTGGCGGGCCGGCTGGACGCCAGCTGGGCCGACCACCTCGTCGACACCGTCGCCGCGGAGGTGCGCGAGGGCCGGCACGCCATCGAGCTGGAGATGTCGGGCGTCGAGTTCCTCAGCTCCGCCGGCATCCGGGCACTGCTGCGCTCGCAGCGCCAAGTCGCGGCGGTGCGCGGCTCGTTCGCGCTGCTCGCGCCGAGCGCCATGGTGCGCGGCGTGCTGAAGACCGCCGGCTTGTCGGCGCTCGTGCGGGCGGATGCCGCGCCTGTCGAGTCGCCCAAGGCCGAAGCGAGGGATGCCAAGGCGGCCGCGAGCACGCGCGCCATCGCGCACCGGGGACCGAACTGCGACTGGAGCGGCGCGTTGGACGTCGACGCTCCGCTCGCGCGCCTCGCCCCGCGCGGCGAGCCTGATCGTCCCGACGCGCCGGCGCTGGCCATCGACTGCGGGCCCGAGGACCTCGTGGTCGGCATCGGCGCCTTGGGTTCCGACGAGCGCGCCGCGGCGCGCGCGGGCGAGTTCCTCGCCGCGGTCGGACTGGCGGCGGCGATGCCCACCGACGGCGCGCGCTTGCCCGACTACGTGCTCGCCCCCGCCGGAACCGCCGTCGAGGCGCGGCTCGTGCACGCGCTGCGCGCGCGCGGCGGACTGTCGCGGCCCTTGCGCTTCGAATCGCGCGACGGGCGGCCCGCGCCGCTGTCGGAGATCCTCTCCAGCGCGCTCGACATCGTCGGCGGAGACGCGCTGGCCTGCGTCCTGCTCGTCGAATGCGCCGAGCTCGTGGGCGCCACGCTGCTGAAGTCCCCGAGCGCGGCCGGAGCCGAGCCGCACGGTTGGCCGCAGGCGCGCGACAACTACACCTGCACCACCGAACGGCTGGGCGAGCCGCGCACGGCGCTGGTCGTGGCGGTGGCGGCGCGCGCGGGAGGCGCGATCGCCGCCAAGCTCTCCGCGCAACTGCGCGCGCACGGAGGCGGCGCCATCGCGGCCCACGCGCACGCCTTGGCGTTCCCCTACCGGCCCTTGCCCAAGCTGCAAGGCGCCGCGCGCGCCGCGCTCGAGGAGCAGTTCGCCGCG
>JBEBCR010000283.1:0-3975 GCA_041157565.1 Planctomycetota bacterium
GCTCGCCGCGCGCGCCAAGGCGGCCATGGCCGTCGGGGACGCGCGCCTGTCGGCCTGGCTGTGCGACGAGCTCCTCGCCATCGACGCGCCGCTCGATTCGGGCGTGCGCGGCTCGGTGGCCGCGTTCCTCGCGCGCGAGCGCCGCGAGGCCGGCATCGAGGTGGAAGCCGCGCTGCTCGACCATCCGCAGGGCGAGGCCATCGCGCGCCGCGCCGCGCACTTCGTGCTCAGCCTGCCCGAATCCCAGCTCAACTGACGCCACGCGACGACGACCAAGGACCCCACGCCATGGACCATCTGCACCAGGCTCGCAACCACCGGCCCGACCGCCGCGGAGTGATCGTCGGCGGCGCCACCATCTTCGGCGGCATGTGGCTCCTCGGCCGCTCCGCCATGGCGCGGTCCACGCGCGAGGCGGTCGAGCAGGCCAAGGACGCGCCGCCCAAGGCGCTGCTCCTGCTCGAGCTGTCGGGCGGCAACGACGGCCTGTCGTGCATCGTGCCGTGGGCCGACGACCTCTACCACGGCGCGCGCGGCCGGACCGGGCACAAGGCCGACACGGTCAAAAAGATCGACGACTACCGCGGCTTCCACTTCGCGCTGTCGAACATGCAGGCCCAATGGAACGAGGGCAAGCTCGCCATCGTCGAGGGCTGCGGCTACGACAACCCCAACCACAGCCACTTCACCTCGCAGGACATCTGGCACACCGCGCGCCACACCGGCCGCGCCTCGGGCGACGGCTGGATCGGCCGCCTGATGGCCGAGATGCACCCGCAGGACAAGGAAGTGCCGCACATGGTGCATGTCGGCCAGTCGCTGCCGTACTCGTTGAAGAGCGGCTCGCACGCCGTGGTGTGCCTCGACCAGCCGCCGCCCTACCGCTGGGCCGAGGGCGGCGAGGACATCGCGCGCGAGGGCGGCATGCGCCGCCCCGAGCCCGGCCACCCGCTCGAGCAGATCAGGAGCGTCGTGCGCAACGCGCAGGCGAGCTCCTCGGCCATCCGCCGCGCCGCCGCCGAGTACAAGCCGCGCGTCGAGTACCCCAGGCACGACCTCGGCCAGGACATGCAGACCGCGGCGGCGCTGCTGCAGTCGCGCCTCGGCGTCACGGTGATGTCCGTGACGCACCACGGCTACGACACGCACGCCAACCAGGTCTATCGCCACGACAAGCTCATGCAGGAGCTCGACGGCGCGCTGGGCGCGTTCCTCGCCGACGTGCGCGGCACGCCTTCGGGCGACAACATCGCCATCCTCGTCTTCAGCGAGTTCGGCCGCCGCGTGCCCGACAACGCCTCGATGGGCACCGACCACGGCACCGCCGGCCCGATGTTCCTGCTCGGTTCGCCCGTCAAGGGCGGACTGCACGGCAAGCACCCGTCGCTCGCCGACCTGGTCGACGGCGACCTCAAGCACACCACCGACTTCCGCCGCGTGTACGCCAGCGTGCTCGATGGTTGGTTCGGCGTGCGCAACGAGCGCGTGCTCGGCGCGCGGCACGAACCCATCGCGGGGGTGTGGGCGTGAGCGCGCTGCTCGTCGCCTGCGCCCTGGCGCTGTGCGCGCAGGACTCCGCGTCCTTGCGCACGCGCGAGGACCACTACCGGAGCGGCCGCCCGATGCTGTCGGTGCAGGAGCTCGAGGCGCGTCCGGGCGAGTGGGTGCGCCACGGCATGGAGCGCGCCTGGTTCCCCGAGGGCGCCAAGGACCACGAAGGAGCTTGGGAGCTCGGCAAGAAGGCCGGCACGTGGACCTGGTGGTTCGCCAACGGCCGCAAGGAGTCCGAGGGAGCCTTCGTCGACGGCCTCGCGCAAGGTCCGTGGACCTTCTGGCGCGAGAGCGGCCGCATGGTCATGACCGGCTCGTTCGAGCGCGGCGTCGCCTCCGGGCAGTGGACCTGGAACTGGATGTACAGCGACAAGAAGAAGGCGCAGGGCGTCTTCGTCGCCGGCCAGCTCGAGGGCCCGTGGACCGCCTGGCACGAGGAAGGTGGCGTGTCCGAGCAGGGCGCGTGGAGCGCCGGCAAGAAGCACGGCACGTGGACCGAGTGGCACCCGGACGGGACGCTCAAGGCCACGGGCGCGTGGAAGCAGGACCGGCGCCACGGCGAGTGGCAGGAGTGGCACGAAGACGGTTCGCCCGCCTCCAAGGGCGCGTGGATCGACGGCGAGCGCCACGGCGCCTTCGAGTTCCGCGCCAAGGGCGGGATCCCGCTGCAGTCCGGCTCCTTCGAGCGCGGACGGGAGTCGGGCGCGTGGACCTTCCACCATCCCGGCGGCGCCAAGAGCGAGGAGGGCTCGTTCGTCGCCGGCAAGCCGCAGGGCCCGTGGAAGCTGTGGCGCGCCGACGGCACGCTCGAGCGCCAGGGTTCCTACAAGGACGGGCTGTGCGAGGGCGAGTGGACCTTCCACGGGCCGGACGGCGAGCTCGTGGAATCGCGCACGTACGCGGCCGGCAAGCTGGTCGCGGGCAAGTAGGTCCCGCGCGCCGCGCTGTCAAATTTATTTGACGGACTCGCCGCGCAGGACGCGGCCGAGCCGCCGCAGTTCCTCGCGCTCGGCGGGCGCCCCCGGCAGGCCGGGGTGCTGGCCCTCGGCGTCGGTCGGCACGAGGTGCACGTGCACGTGGCGCACGACCCAGCCGACGACGCTGGTGCAGACGCGCTCGCAGCCGAGGCGCTCGCGCTGGACGCGCGCCACGCGCCGCACGAAGCTCCACAGGCGCGCGTGCTCGTCCTCCGGCAGGTCGTAGAGGTAGGGGACCACGCGCCGCGTGGCCACGACGACGTGCCCCGCGCGGAAGGGGGTGGGGGACAGGAAGGCCACGTGGCCTTCGTCCTCGGCGACGATCTCCGCGTCGACGCGGCCGGCCACCAGGTCGGCGAAGGTGGGGTGGGATCCGTGCATGGCGTGCATCCGCGCCGCGGCTGGCCGTGGCGCGCCGATCCGGCGGCGCGGGGAGGTGCCGCGGAGGGGGCCGGACGGTAGCATCTGCGCCGCCATGCCCGCTCCCCCGTCAGACGCCCGCTCGCTGTCCGCCGTCTGCGTGTCGACGACGCCCTGCGGCGACGACGGCGTCGTGCTGAAGATCCGCGTCGAGTCGCCGCAGCCGCCGCTGCGCGCCGCGCGCTTCTGGATGCTGAGGCGCGAGGATCGGCTGTCGCCGGCCATCCCGCGGCCGTTCTCGCTCTACCGCCAGCAAGGCGACGAGCTCGAGTTCCTGATCAAGGTCATGGGCGCCGGCACCAAGGCCTTGGCGGCCTGCGCGCCCGGCACGAAGCTGCGCGCCATCGGTCCCTTGGGCAACGGCTGGCCCACGCTCGACGGCGAAGGCGACATGTGGGTCATGCTCGCCGGCGGCATCGGCTCCGCGCCGTTTTGGATGGGCGTGGAGCAGGCGCTCGCCGGCATGGACGGCCGCGCGCCCTGCCCGCCGTCGAAGATCGCGATCCTCTACGGCGCCGCCACCAAGGGGCTGCTGTACGACCTCGACGGGTTCCGCGGGCTCGGCGTGCGCGTCGAGACCTGCACGATGGACGGCAGCCACGGGCTGAAGGGCCACGTGCTGCAGCTCCTCGAGGACTTGCAGCGTCGCGGCGAGCTGCCGCGCAAGGTGCGCCTGCTCGCCTGCGGCCCCGAGCGCATGCTCGAGGCGGTCGAGAAGCACGCGCGCGAGGCCGGACTGCCCTGCTGGCTGTCGCTCGAGACGATGATGGGTTGCGGCGTGGGCATCTGCAACGGTTGCCCCGTGCCCACGCGCCCCGAAGGCCCGCTGGGCGCTTGGAGCAACGCCAAGTGCTGCGTCGAAGGCCCGGTGTTCTCGACGGAGTGCGTGACGATGGTGGGGGCGCACTGACCCGCGCAAGCGGGTCAACAAGCACCGCCCCGCCCCCCGCCCCCCCCCGCCCCCCGCCCCCCCCCCCCCCCCCCCCCCCCCCCCCCCCCCCCCCCCACCCCACCCCCCCACTCCAGT
>JBEBCR010000284.1:0-4184 GCA_041157565.1 Planctomycetota bacterium
CGCAGGACATCCTGGCGACCGCCAAGGGGGCGGGTTTCAACACCCTCGTGGCGGCGGCCGAGGCGGCGGGGATGGTCGACGTGCTCAAGGGCGCGGGGCCTTTGACGGTGTTCGCGCCGAGTGACGAGGCCTTCGCGTCCCTGCCGGCGGGCATGCTGCAGTCGCTGCTCCTGCCGGAGAACAAAGAGAAGCTGCGCGAGGTCCTCGCCTTGCACGTGGTGCAAGGCCGACTGCTGTCCTTCGAGGTGGGCAACATCGACGTGCCGCAGATGGCGCGCATGGCGAGCGGCGAGCGTCTCTCCGTGTCCGCGGACGGGCGCGGCTTCCGGATCGGCGCGGCGCAGGTGCTGCGTGCCGATGTGCGTTGCACCAACGGTTGGATCCAAGTCGTGGACCGCGTGCTGCTGCCCGCGGAACCGAACGGCGAGGAGCGCATGAAGATGGCCATCAAGGAGGCGGCGCCGACCAGCCTGCTCGAGGCGCTGCACGCCGTGCCCGATGGTCGCTATTCGACCTTCCTCGCGGCCGTCGCGGCGAGCGGCGCCGACCAGGACTGGGCCCAGCCCGAGCCCATGCGCAACTGGACCGTCTTCGTGCCCACGAACGACGCGTTCGCCCGCATCGAGGAAGCGGAACTCGCCGCCTTGCTGGCGCCGGAGAACCGCGACGCGCTGCGCGCGCTGCTCGACTGGCACGCCCTGCCCGAGGTCAAGCCGTTCGGCTTCGAGTTCGACGATCGCCAGCGCGCGCCGGTGATGATCTCGCGCAACAACGATCGCTTCGTGCTCGACGTGCTCGGCAACGGCATGGTCTTCGTCTACACGCTGCGCACGTCCCGCGACCGCGCCGCCGAGGAACCGTTCAAGGCCCGCATCGTCGCGGGCGACATCCCCGTGGGCGGCACGCTGGTCCACGTGGTCGACCGCGTGATCCTGCCGCCGACCCTCGAGAACAAGCTGGTCAAGTCGCAGGCGCACAAGGAGAAGGACGTCGAGGAGCTGTCCGCCGGCGGCAAGGCGCAGTTCCGCGCCAGCTTCGTGCTGTCCGATTTGCTTGACGAGGCGCGCAACTTGGACGACCGCGGCGCGCTCGCCATGTACAAGTTCGGGCTGCGCTTGCTCGAGGACGTCCTGCCGGTGAGTCGCACCGGCATGATGCTGATGGGCGAGAACGAGGGCGATCCGGCGCAGATGCGGGCCAAGCTGCAAGCGCGCATCGACGATCTCGACCGCGTGTGGTACGCGCAGTTCCTGAAGAACAGCCCCTCGACGCGCACCCTGTCGGGCCCGTTGCCCGGCGTCGTGGCGCGGCCGATCATCGGGGCGGCGAGCGGCGCGAGCGCGCCGCGCGTGGAGGCCTCCGCGCCCAAGGCGCTGGCCGTGCCTGCGCAGGCCCTGCCGGTGTCGGTGGCGGGCGAAGCTGGACCGGTTCGCGGCGCCGACTTGTCGTGGTGCGAAGTGCTCGAGCAAGGCGTCGACGCGAACATCGTCGTCGATCCGGCGTTGCGCGCCGCCATCGCGGCCACCGGCTTGCCGTGGCGCGTCAAGGACAAGGCCTCGGGCATCGAGATGCTGCTCGTTCCGCCCGGCAGCTTCACCATGGGCAAGAGCGCTGGCGACGCGGACGCCAGGGCGAACGAGGCGCCCGCGCACCAGGTGACGTTGACCAAGCCCTACTACCTCGGTCGCTACGAAGTGACTCGGGCGGAATGGGCCAAGGTGATGGACCGCAAGTCCGCTGGCCAGCGATCAGGCGAGGCCGAGGACCTGCGCGACGAAGGCGGAGCCGCTCCCATCGGCGCAGGCTTGGTCGTCGTGGGCGGAGTCGAGCTCCGCGACCAGAAAGGCAACGTCGTGAAGACCAGCGTGACGACCACGCGCGGCGACGACGGCACGATCACCTTCACGACCTCGGGCGTCGATCCGAACGAGCAGCGCGAAGCGGCCGCTGCCAGTCCGGACACGCCCGTGGGCGCGAGCTGGAAGCAAATCACCGAGTTCGGGCGTCGCACCGGCCTGCGCCTGCCCACCGAGGCCGAGTGGGAGCGCGCGTGCCGCGCCGGCGTCGATCAACCGCGCTACGGCAAGCTGGACGACATCGCGTGGCACCGCGGCAACTCGCCGCTGCGCAGGAACCCTGTCGGGCAGAAGGCCGGGAACGGACTCGGCTTCCACGACATGATCGGCAACTCGTGGGAGCTCGTCAGCGATTGGTACGGCGACTACACGCGCCAACCGCAAGTCGACCCCGTCGGCCCCGCGACCGGCACCGAGCGCATCCTGCGCGGCAGCTACTTCGACTCCGGCGAAGGCTACTGCCGCGCTTCCCAGCGCTACACCATCCAGATGGAAGCCAACCAAGGCTTCCGCGTCGCGCGCACTCCCTGACGAACGTGGGCGCCTGAGGCCAAAGCGCCGACGCAACAGGGCGCCGCTACTCGCTGTGTTCCTGCGCACGGCGCGCCAGCGCAGCGCGGACTTGGCGCAGGTAGTACCAGTACCAGAAGACTCCGAAGACGCAGGCGCTGGCGAGCGATCCGACGAGGCTCCGCGCCGCGAGGGGGTCGGTGCCGAAGAAGAGCTTGGACAGCACGGCCGAGACGACCGCGAAGAACACGGCGCTGAACACGGCGCTGGCGCGCGCCTTCCGCTTGAGGAGCCTCTCGTCGATCTGGGGTTGCCGGGGTTCGTCCATGGTCAACCTCCGGCCAAGATGGCGACCAGCATCGCCGCCGAGGCCGCGAACGAGAGCCAGATGACGCCCGCGGCCACCACGTGCAGGCGTCGTTCCGCGGGCTTGGTCGCGTGGCGCGGGGCACGGCGCTCCGCCAAACGCAGGAGCAGCAAGCCGCCGCCGCCCAAGGGCAACGCGAGCAGCGCGATCCAGTAGGCCCAGACCAAGCCCACGGGAAGGGCTAGCAGTCCGAGCACGAGCGCGGACAAGCGAAGCGGGAAAGCGCTGTTCATGCGGCGCGCAGGATAGCCCTTGGTGCCTTGACGCCGCCAGCCTGCGCCCGTCGCGACGCGTGTCAGGCGCGCACGTGCAGGTCGTCGGCGCCGAACACGAGGTCGAGCGGCTCGAGCACGACTTGCTTCGGGCCGGCTTCGACCTTGCCGGCGATCCAGGCTTGGACCCCGGCGGCGCGCGCGACTTCGACGGTGCGCGCCGCATCGTTCGCCGCGACGTAGAGCGCGTAGCCGGCGCCCATGTTGAGGTTGCCGTAGGCGGCGCGCGCGTCGCTGTTGGTCTCGCGTTGCAGGAACTGCAGCACTTCCGGCACGGGCGGCAGCGTGTGGAAGCGGTAGGTCAACGCCTTGGCATGGCGCATGACCTTGCGCCAACCGTGGCCGGTGATGTTCGCCTGGTAGTGCGGCACGATGCCGGCGGCGGCCAGCGCCTCGGTCACCGGGCTGTACAGCACCGTGGGCGCGAGCAGCGCTTCGCCGAACAACGCGCCGCTCGGCAGTTTCGTGCCAAAACCGGCAGGCAGGCGCTCGGCCAACTTGCGCGCCAGCGACACGCCGTTGGCGTGGATGCCCGAGCTCGCCAACAGCACGATTGCGTCGCCTGGCCCGAGCCTCTCGCCCAACGTCAAGCGCGCCTTGGGCCGCACGATGCCCACGCACGACGCCGCGAGGTCGATGCGGTCGTCGACCACCACTCCCGCCAAGGCCGGCGTCTCGCCGCCGCCCCAAGCGACGCCGCATGCATCGCAGGCCGCGCGCCAACCATCGACGAGGTCCTTGGCGCGCTGCGCATCGTCGAACCACGCGCTGCCGCCCGCGGCCCAGTACGCGTGCACCGACAGCGGCGTCGCGCCGACCGTGATCAGGTCGTTGATCGCCATGGCCAGCGTGTCCTGCGCAATCAGCTCGTAGTACGTCCGGCCAGTCAGCTTGCGCGTCGCGTCCGCCACCAGCGCCTTCGTGCCCAGGCACTCCGTGATCGACGCGAGGTAGAAGTCGCCGCAATCGACGAGGTAGGCGGACTCGCCGCGCGACGCGGCGACCTCGCGCATGCCGTGGCGTTGCAGGTTGCCCGCCGTCGCGGCGGCCGCCTGCTGCGCCAGGATCTTCAGCGGGTCGATCTTCCCGTAGTCGACGCCGGCCTGCTTGTAGTCGATCGAAGCCATGCGCACAGGATGAAGGTTTGCGCCCGCAAAAGCGAGGCTCCATGCCTCGCGA
>JBEBCR010000285.1:0-4678 GCA_041157565.1 Planctomycetota bacterium
GCGCGCCGGACGCCTCGCGCACGGCGCCCGGCACCTGGTCCATGCACGACGCAGGCGAGTCCGCGCCGCGCCGCATCGCGGGCGAGCGACTTGGCGAGCCGCGGCGGCGCGAACCCGAGCACGAACGCGCGTCGTCGCGCGCCGCCTTGCTGGGAAGCCAAGGGCAGGAAGCCGGCTCGGCACGCCGCCACCAACGCGCCAAGCAGCGCGTCCGTCTCCGCGTCCGTCTCGCTCGCGCCCCAGCCGGGGAAGCTCGCGAGGCGCCCGGCGAGGAACTCCTCGGCCAGCAGGCACAAGTCGGCATGGTCCTTGGCGCGGCGCCAAGCCAGGGTGGCGGGGGAGGTGGGCACGGGGTCCAGGTGGCTCGTTCCTTCCATTGTGCGCGGCCAAAGCGCCGGACGATCGGCGCTTCGGGCGAAATGCCCGCAGCCTCGCGCCTCGTCCGCGCACCGTGCAGCGGCGCGCCACGGGCGTGCTGCGCGCGGTTCCTGCTTGCGCGCCCATCGTCCGCCCTCCACTCTGTGCCCAACCCATGCAGGACAAGAGCGCCCGTTGGCTGCTGGTCGCCGCCGCACTGCTGTTCTCCACGGGCGGCGCGGCGATCAAGTGGACGGAGCTCGCCGGTTGGCAGGTGGCCGGGGGCCGCTCGGCGGTGGCGGTCGTGGCGTTGCTCTTGTTCCTGCGCGAGGCGCGCAGCCTGCCCAACGCGGCGCAGTGGCTCGTGGGCGCCGCGCAGGCGGGCGCGCTCGTCTTGTTCGCGCTGGCGAACAAGCTGACGACCTCGGCCAACTCGATCTTCCTGCAGTCGACGGCGCCCATCTGGATCGTGCTCGTGGCGCCCTTCGTGCTCGGGGAGCGTGCGCGCTGGCGCGACCTCGCCTTCCTCTGCGTGATGGCCGGCGGGCTCTCCGTCGTGTTCCTGGGCGACGAACCGGCGCAGGCGACCGCGCCGGATCCGAGGACCGGCAACCTCCTGGCGGTCCTCTCCGGCGTGGCGTGGGCGGGCGCGGTCGTCGGCCTTCGCAAGCTCGCCAAGGGCGGCGAGGGGCAAGGCGCGGGCGCGCGCAACCCGGCCATCGGCGCGCTGGTCGCGGGCAACACCTTGGCCGCCGCGCTGGGCCTCGCCATGGCCGACGCGCCCGAGGCCGTGTCGCTGCCGGACCTGGCGGTCGTGTTGTACCTGGGCGTGTTCCAGATCGGCCTCGCCTACCTGTGCGTGGTGCGCGGGCTGGCGCGGGTGGGCGCGCTGGAGGCCTCGCTTCTGCTCCTCCTGGAGCCCGTGCTGAACCCGGTGTTCGCCTTCCTGGTGCACGGCGAGCGCCTGTCGAACGCCACCTGGATCGGCGGCGGCGTGCTGCTGGCGGCCATGGTGGGCAAGGCGGTGGTGGACGGGCGCCGCCCGCCACGCTCCGATTGAAGGCCGGCGCGGGGACGCGCCGATGAAGGACATCCCACCCCGATGGACCTCTCCACGATCATCGACATCTTCCTGCATCTCGACCAGCACCTGAACCAATGGGCGGCCGAGATGGGGGCGTGGCTCTACGCGCTGCTCTTCGCCATCGTCTTCGCCGAGACGGGCCTCGTGGTGACGCCCTTCCTGCCGGGCGACTCGCTCCTGTTCGCGGTCGGCGCCCTGTCCGCCACGGAGGGCTCGCCCATCGATCCATGGCTGGTGTCGATCCTCCTGATCGTGGCCGCGATCCTCGGCGACGCGGTCAACTACGCCATCGGCGCGCGCGTCGGTCCGCGGGTGTTCACGCGGGGCTCGCGCTTCTTCAAGCAGGAGCACCTCGAGCGCACCCAGCGCTTCTACGAGAAGCACGGCGGCAAGACGATCATCCTCGCGCGGTTCGTGCCCATCGTGCGCACCTTCGCGCCGTTCGTCGCGGGCATCGGCCAGATGAGCTACGCGCGCTTCGCCATGTTCAACGTGGTCGGCGCGGTGGTGTGGGTGGTGCTGTTCGTGGTGCTCGGCCACGCCTTCGGCAACCTGCCGGTGGTCAAGCGCAACTTCCAGTACGTGATCCTCGCCATCATCGTCTTGTCGGTGCTGCCGATCGTGTTCGAATGGTGGCGCGCGCGGCGCGAGTCGCGGCGCGCTTGAGCGGGCCGTGGCGCTTCGCCGAGCCGGAAAAGGCCGTGGGCCGGGAGTCGCGCGACTCCCGGCCCTCGGCGTTCCCTCGATGCGTCTCGGCGCTCAGCTCTTGATGCGCATGCCGTAGAACGAGCGGTACACGAAGTAGTTCGCGACCAGGAAGCAGCCCAGCGCCAGCCAGCCGAGGATCGGCTGCCCGGCGAGCGAGAGGGCCAGTTCCACGGCCAGCAGGCCGAACAGCGTCGTGAACTTGATGACCGGGTTCATGGCCACCGAGCTCGTGTCCTTGAACGGGTCGCCGACCGTGTCGCCGACGACCGTCGCCGCATGCAGCGGCGTGTTCTTGGCCTTGAGGCTCACCTCGACGACCTTCTTGGCGTTGTCCCAGGCTCCACCGGCGTTGGCCATGAACAGCGCCTGGAACAGGCCGAAGAGGGCGATCGCGATCAGGTACCCGATGAAGAAGTACGGGTCGTAGAAGGCGAAGGCCAAGGCGAGGAAGAACACCGCGAGGAAGATGTTGAACATGCCCTTCTGCGCGTACTCCGTGCAGATGGCCACGACCTTCTTCGAGTCCTCGATCGACGCCTTGCCCGAGTTGTTGTCGAGCTTGATGTTGGCCTTGATGAACTCGACCGCGCGGTAGGCGCCCGTGGCGACCGCCTGCGTGGAGGCGCCCGAGAACCAGTAGATCACCGAGCCGCCGAGGATCAGGCCGAGCAGGAAGTTCGGGTTCAGGAGCGACATGCTGCTCAGGAACGCCTCCTGGCTCGCGGCGGTGCCCTTCAGCGCCATGATCGTGGCGAAGATCATGGTCGTGGCGCCCACGACGGCGGTGCCGATGAGCACCGGCTTGGCGGTGGCCTTGAAGGTGTTGCCGGCGCCGTCGTTCTCCTCGAGGTAGTGCTTGGCCTTCTCGAAGTCGGGCGTGAAGCCGAACTCCTTCTGGATCGAGTTCTTGGCGTCCTTGACCTCTTCGATCAGCGAGAGCTCGTAGACCGACTGCGCGTTGTCCGTCACCGGACCGTACGAGTCGACCGCGATGGTCACCGGGCCCATGCCGAGGAAGCCGAAGGCCACCAGGCCGAAGGCGAAGATCGCCTCGTAGTTCATGATCGCGCCCAGCGACGGCGAGAAGTACACCGCGGCGCCCATCAGGATCGCCAGGATCACGCCCATCCAGTAGGCGCTGAAGTTGCCCGCGGTGAGGCCGGCCAGCACGTTGAGGCTGGCGCCGCCTTCCTTGGACGCTTCGACGCACTCGAGCACGTGGCCCGACTTGGGCGAGGTGAAGACCTTGATCAGCTCGGGGATGATCGCGCCGGCGAGCGTGCCGCAGGTGATGATCGTCGAGAGCTTCCACCACAGCGTCGTGTCGCCGCCGAGGTCGGGGATCAGCAGGTACGAGGCGGCGTAGGTGACGCCGATCGACACGAACGAGGTCAGCCAGACCAGGAAGGTCAGCGGGGCCTCGAAGTCGAAGTGGCTGGCGGCGCCGTAGCGGGCCTTGGCGATGGCTTCGTTGATCCAGTAGGACACGGCCGAGGCCACGACCATCAGGACGCGCATGACGAACAGCCACACGATCAGCTGGACCTGGATCGTGGTGGAAGCCTCCAGCGCAGCCGCCGCGTCCATGCCCTTCGAGGCGAAGAGCGCGGGAGTGATGGCCAGCAGGATGAAGCTGATCAGCGCGACACCCGTCACGCCGTAGGTCTCGAAGCCGTCGGCCGTCGGACCCACCGAGTCGCCGGCGTTGTCGCCGGTGCAGTCGGCGATCACGCCGGGGTTGCGCGCGTCGTCCTCCTTGATGTTGAAGACGATCTTCATCAGGTCGGAGCCGATGTCGGCGATCTTCGTGAAGATGCCGCCCGCGATGCGCAGCGCCGAGGCGCCCAGCGACTCGCCGATGGCGAAGCCGAGGAAGCACTTGTAGGCGATCTCCTCCGGCACGAAGAGCAGCACGACCAGCATCAGGAGCAGCTCGACGCTGATCAGCAGCATGCCGATCGACATGCCGGCCTTGAGCGGGATCTGGTAGACCGGGTAGGGCTTGCCGGCGAGCGCCGCGAAGGCGGTGCGCGAGTTGGCGAAGGTGTTGACCCGGATGCCGAACGCGGCGACGAGCACGGAGCCCGCGATGCCGATCAGGCTGAACACCAGGATGATCAGGACCTCGCTGATCGGCTTGCCGAGCACAAAGCCGAAGTAGGCCCAGATGACGGCGCCGATGAAGACCTGCAGGATGATGATGAACTTGACCTGCGTGTAGAGGTACGTCTTGCAGGTCTCGTAGATCAGCTCCGACACTTCGCGCATGGCGGAGTGCACAGGCAGGTTCTTCAACTGGCTGAAGGACACCAGGCCGAAGACGATGCCGAGGAGGCAGATCAGGATGCCTCCCATGAGCAGGTCGTGGCCGGTGTACTTGCCGAGGAAGGTGACCGCCTGGTTGGCCAGGTCGGGCATGGCGAGGTCGAACTCGCTCTTGTGGGCGCCCTCGGGGAGGGCTGCGGTCGTGGCGTTCAGGAGCAGGGGGAGCATCGTCTCTTTGGTTCTCCGGTGTCCGGTTCGAGGACA
>JBEBCR010000286.1:0-14750 GCA_041157565.1 Planctomycetota bacterium
TCGCCACCATCAACGACAGGATCCAGAACGGGCGCATCCAGGTCGGGCGCGCGAGCCCGGCGACGAGCAGCGCCACGCCGACGCCGACGAGGATCCAGAACGTGCTCCACGGGGCGCCCAGGCGATGGGCCATCCAGCCGATGGCGGCGAATCCCAGCGGGGCGAACAGGGCGAACTGGCGCAGTTGGCGCGCGCCGGCGTTCCACGGGATGGCGATCACGCGCCGCCTCGCTTCCTGCCGATCATGATGTAGAAGCCGCCTTCGCGCGAGCCGCTGACGATCATGCGCGCCTGGGCCAGCGCGCGATCGAGCGCCGTGCCGGCGGAGGCGGGCTCGAACAGCCGCTCCTCGGTGGTGAAGTCATCCCACGGCACGAGCGGCGGCACGCCGTGCACGAAGTCGAAGCCGGACTCGTCGAACCACTCGAGCACTTCGCCCATCGTGTGCTTGGACTCGTGCGGGTGGCGGTACTGGTCGTTGAACCACGACTCCTGCTTGTCGCGCGACATCCTGGTCTCGCGGATGTAGCCGTCGATCCAGCGCATGCGTCCGCCGGTGGCCTGGAACACCTTGCGGCGCGCGTCGAGCAGCAGGCGGCCGTACTGGTTGTAGAGGCCGATGACGATGTGGCCGCCGGGCTTGACGAGCTTGGCGATGCCCACGAATCCGCCACGCGGATCGGCCGTGTGGTGCAGCACCCCGTTGCACATGACCACGTCGAACGACGCGGGCGCGAAGGCGGGCTTGAACAGGTTCATCTGCACGAAGCGCACGTTGTCGAGGCCCTGCGAGGAGCGGAAGCCCTCGGCGAGGCGCAGCGAGTTGAGGCACAGGTCGGCGCCGGTCACGCGCCGCGCGCCGATGCCGAGGAAGTTCGACAGCTGCCCGGTGCCGCAGCCCACCTCGAGCACCGTGGCGTCGTGCGGGATCTGCTCGTCGAGGAGCCGCGCGTAGATGCCGCGGCGCGACTTGGCGAGCAGCGTCTGCACGCTCTCGCGTTCGTCGTAGTGCGGGAACGGCTGCTTCTCGTAGAACGCCTTGACCGCCTCGGTCACGTCGCCCTGCATTGGTTCGTGCGGATGGAAGAAGCGCCAGATGCCTTCTTCGCGCGCGAACGAGCGGCCGCAGCCACCGCAGCGGGCCGCGTCGCCCTGGCGCGCCAGCGCGCCGCCGCAGCCCGGGCAGGCCCAGCTGCCGGCGAGCGCCGGGTCCGCGGTCGCGACCTGCGACTCGCGCACGGCGGGTTGCTCGGCGCGGCGCCAGACGCGACCGTCGACGACGCACGACTCGACGCGCGCGGCGAGGAAGGTGCGCAGCAGCGCCTCGAATCCGTCGCCGTGCTGGGCCGCGGCGGCCGCGAGGCTTTCGATGCAGCACAAGGAGTTGCCGCGCGAGCGTCGCAGGCCTTCGAGCAGGCGCGCCAGCGGCGTGTGGCGCGCGGGATCGACGAGATGCAGCCGCACGCGCGCGCCGCCCTCGAGGAGCGTCGCCTCGCGCAAGCCGTCGTAGGCGGCGCCGGGGGACGCTTGGACGAGCCGCGGGGCTTCGTCGGCCAACGCGCACACGATGGGCAATCCGGTCGTGCCGAAGCCGGCGAGCGCGCGTTGCGCGCGGCGCAGGTCGGCCCCGCGCGGCAAGGCCAGCACGCAACGCGTCGACAGCGACTCGGGCGAGAGCTCCGCCCCGCCCATGCACAGCGCGACCGCGCCGCCGGCGAGCAGGGTCTCGCGCGCCGCATCGAGCGGCTCGCCGCAGGCCTCGCCCAGGAGGCCCAACCGGCGCGCGACGCGTTCGAGCTCCGCCGCCTCGGGCGCGGGCGTCAGCTCGTCGTGGTCGTCGCGCCCTTCCTTGAGCAGCGCATGGCGCGTGTGCAGCACGGCGCCCAGCGCGGCGGACAAGCCGTCGGCGGCGGGCGCGAGGTGCACGCGCTCGAAGCCGCACTCGGCGAGGAAGCGGCCACCCAGCCGGTCGCGCACGAAGGCGGCGCCGCCCACGGCCAGCACGGGCGCGTCCACCAGGGCTCGCGCGCGCCGCGCCGCGTTGATGCACAGGTCCTCGAGGGCCGCGGCCCACGACGCGGCGAAGTCGGCGTGCGCCGGCTCCAGCGCGTCCAGCGGATGGCGCGGGGCGAGCCCCACGCGGCGTCCGAGCCGCTCGAGGTCGATGGACTCGCCCGCGAGCAGCTCCGCGTCGACGTGGATCGAACCATCGGCGGCCAGTTGCAGCACGCGCTCGCGCAAGGCCTCGGCGTGGCGCGGCTCGCCCGCGACGGCGAGCGCCTCGAAGCCGCGCTCGTCGCCCGCGGCCAGTCCGAGGTGCGCCAGCACGGCGGCGTGCAGCAGCGCCGGCGAATGCGGGAAGCGCAGCAGCTCGAGCGGACGGGCCGTGCCGCCTTCGCCGACGCCCAAGGCCATGCCGCACCACTCGGCGTCGTCGATCGCCAAGAGCGCCGCGCGCTCGGCGCGGGCATGGTGGTGGGCCAGCGCGAGGTGCGCCTCGACGGTCGGCACCCACACGTAGCTCTTCCCGTCGAGGCCCAGGTCCTTGTCCAGCGCGCGCGCGGCGAACAAGCCGTTGGCGGCCCACCAGGGCAGGCGCTTCTTGAAGCTCGCGTAGCCGCGCGGCGCCAGCGCGATCTCGGTCTCGAGGAAGCGCTCGAAGCCGCGCAGGGGCTTGCCGGCGACCACGATCCAGTCGACCTGCGAGGCCGAGAGTCCAGCCGCCTCGAGGCAGGCGCGCGCGGCGCGCGTGTTGACCTCGGTCGGCGCGCTGCCGCGGGTCGGCTCGCGGCGGGCGGCCAGCACGCGGCCGTCGCGCACGAGGACGGCGCCGCCGCGGGGGCCGAGGGCGGATAGGCCGAGCAGGGTGGTCATCGGGGTGGTCGCGGCGGGTAGGGCCTCATCCTATCGGCCAAGTCCGGTTGGAACTCGCGCAAGTCCAAGGGCCGGAGGGGGCGGAGATATTGCAACTTCCTGCGCCCAGGGGCGCGCAAGCGCGCGGCATGGCCCGCCGCGTCGCGAGGAGGCGGCTTCCCGGGCGCGAAAACACGGCTTTCCTGACGCTCGCCCCGCATCTTCCACGTTCCAAGGGAGGAGTGCTCGCCTCGAGCGGCCTCCCGCCGCGTCGTGGACGCCCCGTTGGGCGCCCGTCGCGGCTCCGGCGCGGCGCGCGAGCCGCGACTTCCTCGAGCCACGCGCCCTTCCGCGTCCGGCGCGGGCCCCGAGTCTCGGCCAAGATCCGGGGGCTTTGTCAAGAAGATTTGACAGCAGCCGCTGGCCGACGCCCTGGCCGCGGAATTCCTGACGGTCGATCGGCGACTTGCTCGTTCCGGATGGCGTGCGGCGCATGTCGCGCGGCACGCCTCCCACCACGACAGCACATCCCATTCGGACAGAGCCATGAAGATCCTCCACCTCGCCACCTGCTTCGCCGCCTCGTTCTGCGCCTTCGCCGCCATCGCCGGCGCCAACGACGCCCGTCCCGAGTTCCCCGCGCTGGGCGCCGACCTCGTCGTCGACCAGGTCGACGCGGGTCGCGTCGCCGTCATGGCGCCGTCCTACAAGGCGCAGTTCGGCCCCGAGGGCGCCGTCTACACGCCCTTCCTCGGCGCCCAAAGCTCCAAGGAGGCTTCGCTGCGCATGCATCTCGCGCAGGCGACGATCGGCGGACGCCGCATCGCCGTGGACGTGGCGGCCGGCGCCACGCTCGATGGCCGCAAGGCCGCCTTCGAGCGCGGCTTGATCGACGAGGTCTACGAGCTGTCGCAGGCCTCCATCGAGCAGACCTTCGTGGTCGGCGCCCACCCGGGCGAAGGCGACCTGCGACTGCGCGTGGCCGTCGACACGAAGCTCGTCGGCCGCGAGGAGGGCGCGGGCTTCGCCTGGCGCGACGCCGACGGCGAAGGCGCCGCGTTCGGCGCCGCCGCCCTGCGCAACGCCGATGGCAGCCTGACCAGCGTGCCCACGCGCCTCGTCGAGGGCGGCGTCGAGATCGTCGTGCCCAAGGCGCTGCTCGACGCGGCCAGCTATCCGCTGGTGGTGGACCCGGTCATCCACACGCTCGCCATCGAGAACGGGGCCGCCCACGCCACCGAAGGCGACGTGGCGTTCGACCTCGCCACCAACTCGTGGACGGTCGTGTACCAGGTCGAGCGAAGCGCGGGCGACCGCGACGCGTACTGCCGCATCTACGACGCCACGACCATGGCGCTGCGCGGCGAACGCGTAATCGACGCGACGCTCGACGACGTGGCCAAGCCCAGGATCGCCAACAGCCGCGGTGGATCGCGCAACCTGGTGGTCGCGCAGCGCACGCTCGCCGCCGGCGGCGCCCCGCAGATCGTCGGCTACTTCGTGTACCCGTCGAACCTGATGGTAGGAACTCCGGGCGTCATCGCCAGCGTGGCGATGCACCCCGGCGCGGGCTGCTTCAACCCGGACGTGGGCGGCAGCAACGGAACCGCCACCAGCGGCGCGCAGTTCTGCGTGGTCTACACGACGGTGTCCAGCGACTTCAGCCAGGCGATCAACGCCATGCGGCTCGGCCTGGGCGGCGCGCCGCTCTCGGCTCCGCACGTCGTCGACATCGGGGCCGACGCCCTGAACGACAACGCGGCGATCTCCAACGTCAGCGACGGCCAAGGCTGGGCCATGGCGTGGGAGCGCGCGGGCACGACCGGCCGCGACGTGTACGGCGCGCAGCTCGCCATCACCGGCACGCGCACCGGCCCGACCCGCATCACGCCGACTTCGACCACGACGAGCACCTACACGGGCGTCAGCGTCTGCGTCCTGCCGCGCAGCGGCGCCACGATGCGCTGGTTCGTCGCCTACACGTCCTACGTGGGCCTCAACCCCGACGTGCGCCTGGTCTCGCTGAACAACACCTCGATCCGCGACCACCGCTTCCTCCACTTCTTCCTCGGGACGGCGGCGACCACCCAGGACGAGCAGCCGACCCTCGCCTTCGGCGGCGGCTCGAACATCGCCGTGGCGTGGACGACCACGAGCTCGACGCTGGTCGCCCCGCAGGCGCGGTTCTGCCGCGTGCCCGTGGGCTCCACCGGGCTGTTCGGCGCAGCGACCAGCGCCACGACGGTTTCGCCCGCCGGTCAACCCTGCATCCAGCCCTGCCTCGGCTCGCGCCTCGAGAACGGCGCGAGCGGCAGCGCCGACTTCCTCGAGGCGTGGACGGTGCGCGGCGTCGGCGACATCAACGCGGTGCAGTTCCGCGCTCCCTGAGGTGGTCGCGATGCTCGGCGCGCACGCGCGCATCGGAGCCAGGCCGGGCCGGTGGACTTCGCGTCCATCGGCCCGGCGCGCGTCTTGGGCGCGTTTTTTCCGCGAATGATCCAAGGCCGGCGCCCCTCGCTCCTGTCCATGCGGACGAAGCGGCCATCCACGGCCCTTCCGCCAGGCGCGGTCGCTTCGCCCCGGGACGCAGCGCTCCGCCTCGTCCGGAATTCCTGACGGTCTCCAACCCCGCCTTGCGTGTGCAAGGTCGGCGCGACGGAGATCGCGCCACCTCCCCGCCTCCACATCCAAGCCATTCGGAAGACGCCATGAAGATCAGCTCCATCGCCATCGCCTCCACCGTCCTCGCCGGCCTCGCCTTCGCCAACGAGGCGAAGCCGTCCTTCCCCGAACAGCAGGGTCGGCTGGTCGCCGACCAGCTCGACGAGCGCACCGTGGGCGTGATCGCCCCGCGCTACACGGCGCGGTTCGACGAGCAGGGCGCCAGCTACGCGCCCTTCCTCGGCGCGGCCAGCGGCAAGCAGCTCGAGCTTTGCATGCGCCTCGGTTCGGCCACCATCGGAGAACGCGCCATCGCCATCGTCGGCGACGCCGGCGCGACGCTCGCCGCCGGCAAGGCCAGCTTCGAGCGCGGCCTGGTCGACGAGGTCTACGAGCTGTCCGAGGACTCGATCGAGCAGACCTTCGTGGTCGGCGCCCACCCGGGCGCGGGCGACCTGCGCCTCCGCGTGGCCATCGACACCAGGCTCGAGGCGCGCGTCGAAGGCCTCGGCCACGCCTTCCGCGACGCGGATGGCGAAGGCGTCGCCTTCGGCGCAGCCGCCGTGCGCAACGCCGACGGCAGCCTGACCGGCGTTCCGTCGCGCCTCGTCGAGGGCGGCGTCGAGATCGTCGTGCCGCAGGCGCTGCTCGACGCGGCCAGCTATCCGCTGGTGGTCGACCCGGTCGTCTCCTCGCTCGCCATCGACAACGGGGCCTCCATCGCCACGGAGGCCGACGCGGCGTACGACCTCGCCAGCAACACGTGGACGGTCGTCTACCAGGTCCAGACGGGCGCCAGCAACAGCGACGTGTATTGCCGCATCTACGACGCCGGCACGATGGCCCTGCGCGCCAGCCGGATCATCGACTCGAGCACCGACGATTGGACCAATCCGAGGATCGCCAACAGCCGCGCCGGCGCGCGGCACCTGGTCGTTGCCACGCGCAAGGCCGCGACCTCGCCGGTTCCGAGCATCGTGGGACGGTTCGTCTACCCCGGCAACAACGACGTCGGGCCGGTGGGCGCCATCTCCACCGGCAGCGCGGACTGCTTCAACGCCGACATCGGCGGCAGCAACGGCGTCGGCACCACGGGCGCCCAGTTCTGCGTGGTCTACAGCCGCGTCTTCAGCGACTTCCGGGTCGACGTGGTCGCCAAGCGCCTGTCCATGACCGGCCTCGCCGTGGGGGTGGAGACGGTCGTGTCCGGCGCGACCGAGCAGTTCAACGAGCGTCCGGCCATCTCGAACGTGCACGACGGCTCGGCCTGGGCCATCGCCTTCGAGCGCATGGGCTGGGACGCCAGCGGTCCCTACTGCAACCAGGTGTGGGGCGCGCAAGTCTCGCTGGCCGGCGCGGTCCTCGGTCCGATCGCCATCAGCGCGCTGGCGCCCGATCGCGCCAACGACCACGACACCGCCAGCGTCTGCGTCCTGCCGCGCGCCGGCGCCACGATGCGCTGGATCGTGGGCTACACGCGCCGCGTCGCCTCGAATCCCGACGTCGAGCTGGTGTCGCTCGACGGGTTGGCGGTGCGCGCCCGCAGCAGCGCGCACGCCGTGCGCGGCGCCTCGGGCGCCTTGCTCGAGGCTCAACCGTGCCTAGCCTGGGCGGGTGGCGCGAACATCGCCTTGGCCTTCACGAGCACGACGGCGGCCGGCGTCGGCGCGCGGATCATCTACATGCGGGTGCCGCTCGTCACGTCCGGCATCCTGGTCGGTTCGTTCGGCACGGCCAACAACACGACCTACGTCTCGCCCCTGGTCGAAGCCTGCGTGCAGCCGACCCTCGGCTCGCGCCTCGAGAACGGCGCGACGGGCAACGCCGACTTCCTGGCGGCGTGGACCGTGCAGGGCGTGCTCGACATCCGCGGAGTGCTGTTCCGCGCCCTGTGACGGGTCGAGAAGCGCGGCGGCCGAGCGCCGCGCGGGGCCGGGCCGGTGGACTTCGCGTCCGCCGGCCCGGCCTGCTTTACGGCCGCCAAGCGCGCGATCCTGGTCGCCCTGCACAGGCGCGCGCCTCGGTTCGCCGAGAGGCCTGCGGCGAGAGGCCTGCGGCTGGCGATGCGCGCGCGAATGTCCGGATTTCTTGACGGACATGCTCGTGGATCGGCGTGTCCAAGAGCGAGCGCGCGATCGTCGCGCGCTCGCCCACCGAAAACTCCCACGCATGCGAGCGATTGCCATGAAGATCCAATTCCACGCCATCCTGTCCCTCTGCTGCCTGCCCTTCCTCGCCATCGCCACGCCGGCCGAGGCGCCGCGCGGCGAGGCCGACGTCGTCCCCGAAGCCCGCGTCCCGCGCGTCGCCGAGCGCGGCGACTGGCGCTTGCCGAACAGGCTGCTCGTCAGTTGGCGCTCCGACGCCAGCGCGACGGAGAAGCTCGCCGCGCGCGCCTTGGCGCGGGCCGCGTCCACGCGCGACTTGACCACGCCGGCCATGCGCACCTTCGGCGCCGGCGAACTCGAGGCGTTCGAGCTGCCGCTTCGCGCCGACCTCGACGCCGTCGCGGCCGAGCTGCGCCGGCAGCCGGGCGTCCGCGCCGTCGACTTCGACGTCCTCGCGCGTCCGGCGGACGTCTCCAACGACCCGTTCGTCGTCGGAGGCCAGTCGTGGGGCGTCCTCGGAGACACGACCACGCCCATGAACGCCCACGGCAGCCAAGCCATGGAGGCCTGGGGCAGGGGACTCACCGGCGGCTCGAACGTCTACGTCGGCGTGATCGACACGGGCGTGGACGTCAACCACCCGGACCTCGTCCAGAACATCTGGCAGAACCCGCACGACCCCATCGACGGCGTCGACAACGACGGCAACGGCCGGATCGACGATCGCAACGGATGGGACTTCGTCAACAACGACCGGACGGTCTACGACGGTTCGCCGTCGAACCTCTGGCGCGACGGGCACGGCACGCACGTCGCGGGCATCCTCGGCGCGCGCGGCGGCAACGGCATCGGCGTCGCCGGCGTGGCATGGACCACGAAGATCATCACGGGCAAGGTGATCGACGACGGCTCGGGCCCCATCTCCGGCGTTGCGCTCGCCCTCGACTACATGATCGACCTCAAGACGAGGCATGGCTTGAACATCGCCGCTATCAACCTGTCGCTGGGCTATCCGGTCTACACGCAGGTGGTGCGCGACGCCTTGGCTCGCGCGCGCCTCGCCGACATCGTCGTCGTGGTCGCGGCGGGCAACGGCGGGGCGGACAACGTCGGCGACAACCTCGACCTCGTTCCGTACTACCCGGCCTCCCACGCCGCGAATCTGGGCAACATGATCGCGGTGGCGAACATCACGAGCGTCGGCGGCATCGCCACGAGCTCCAACTTCGGCCCGCGCGCCGTCTCGATCGGTGCTCCCGGCACCAACATCCTCTCGACTCTGCCGCAGAACCGCTACGGCTACGATAGCGGCACGTCGATGGCGGCGCCGTTCGTGACGGGCGCCGTGCTCGTGTGGCGCGCCTCGCGGCCCGCCGACAGCGCCGCCACGACGCGCGCCTCGATCCTCGTCAAGCGCATCCCGACGCCGTCCTTGTCGGGCAAGGTGTCGACGGGTGGCAGGCTCGACTTGTCGACCTTCTGAGGCGCGCTCGCGCCACGGAGGCAGTGGAGGGTGCGTGCGTGCGGGCGACCGCACGCACGCCTTTGCCCATCGCGCCCGGAGCGCCCGGAGCGCCCGGAGCCGCGCGCAGCGGGCGCTTTTGGCGGATTCCTCCAAGGGCGCGCGTCGCGAGTCTTGTCCATGGGGACGAAGCGACGGCGTCCAGCGCGCGCGTCGCGAGCAAGTCCGCGTCACCTCCCACGCAACGAGGGAACCTCCCATGAAGATCCAACTCCAAGCCCTGTTCGCCCTTTGCTGTCTGCCGCTCGTCGCGCAAGCCGCCACGTTCCAAGCGACGGCCGAAGTGTCCGCAGCGCCGACGCTCGGCCGCGTCGCCCAACCCTCCGAGGCGCGCGCCGCGCGCACCTTGCTCGTCAGTTGGCGCGTCGACGCGCTGGAGACGGAGAAGTTCGCGGCGCGCTCGCTGGCTCGCGCCCAGTCGATCCGCGACTTGACGACGCCCGCCATGCACACCTTCGGCCACGGCGGCCTCGAGGCCATCGAACTCCCGCTCGGCGTGGACCTCGAGCTGGTCGCGGCCGACCTGCGCCGCCAACCGGGCGTGCGCGCCGTCGACCTCGACCACGTCGTGCGCGCCGCGGACGTCTCCAACGATCCGGCGGTCGTCGGCAACCAGACGTGGGGCCTGTACGGCGACCTGTCCACGCCGGCCAACCAGTACGGCAGCCAGGCCGCCGAAGCCTGGGCCCGCGGCTTGACGGGTTCGCCGACCGTCCACGTCGGCGTCATCGACGAAGGCGTCGACGTCAACCATCCCGACCTCGCGCCGAACATCTGGCAGAACCCCAACGACCCCATCGACGGCGTCGACAACGACGGCAACGGCAAGATCGACGATCGGAACGGCTGGGACTTCCACAACAACGACCGGACCGTCTACGACGGCACGCCGTCCGACCTCGTCCGCGACGAGCACGGCACGCACGTCGCCGGCATCCTCGGCGCGCGCGGCGGCAACGGGATCGGCGTGGCCGGCGTCGCGTGGAACGTCAAGATCATCACCGCCAAGGTGCTGGACTTCCGCAACGGCAGCACCGTCGGCCTCGTCCAAGGCCTCGACTACATGACGGACTTGAAGTCGCGGCGCGGCATCAACATCGGCGTCGTCAACATGTCGCTGGGCTTCGGGTCGTTCAGCCAGGCCGTGCACGACGCGCTCGAGCGCGCGCGCCTCGCCGACATCATCGTGGTCGCGGCGGCGGGCAATGGCGGCTCGGACTACATCGGAGACAACAACGACACCACTCCGTTCTACCCGGCTTCGTACACCCACTCGCACATCATCTCGGTGGCCAACATCACCAGTTTCGGCGGGCTGTCGCCGACTTCGAACTACGGGCCGATCTCGGTCGACATCGGGGCGCCGGGCACGGGCATCCGCTCGACCTTGCCGCAGAACCGCTACGGGTCCAAGGACGGCACGTCGATGGCGGCGCCCTTCGTGGCGGGCGCGGTGGCGGTCTGGCGGGCCAGCCGTCCGACCCACAGCGCGGCGACGACGCGCGGGTTCATCCTGCTGCACCGCATCGCGACGCCGTCCCTGAACGGCAAGGTCTACATGAACGGCCGCTTGAACATGTCGAACTTCTAAGGTGCAGGCCGCACCTCAGAGGCAGTGGAGGGGGGCCCCGTGCGGATGCGCCGCATGGGGCTCTTCCTGCTTTGGGGTCGAGGGTTGCCTTGCGGTCGTTTGGATGAGCTTTGAGGGGTAATTAGTGGTTACATGGGCCTTTTCGGGTTGCTCCAGCCGCGGTTCTCCCTGCCGGCCTCCGCGGGCTTGCGGACCCCGTCCGGAGTGGAGTCCAGGGAGCCCGGACCCGCTCCGAGCGCCACCGGCGGGCGCATACGGACGCCACCGCCCCGCCCGAGCTCGCCGCGAACCCGGGCGGACGGTCGGATTTGGTAATCTTGCCGGCCAAAATCCCGCCCGCTCCATGGATCGCGCCACCCCTCGAGAGACCGCGCCCGGCACCGAGCCGGACCATGCCCCCGCGCGCCGTCCCGACGGGTCCTTGCCCAAGCCGTCCTGGCTCAAGGTGCCGCTCCCCGGGGGGGAGGGGTACGCGCGGCTGAAGACGCTGGCGCGCGAGTTGAAGCTGCACACGGTGTGCGAAGAGGCGCGCTGCCCCAACATCGGCGAGTGCTGGAAGGGCGACCACGCCACCATGACGCTGATGGTGCTGGGCGACGAGTGCACGCGCCGTTGTCGCTTCTGCGCCGTCAAGACGGTCGACAAGGCCGCTCCGCCCGACGAGAAGGAGCCGGAGCACGTGGGCATCGCCGTGGCGGGGATGAACCTCGGCTACGTCGTGATCACCTCGGTCGATCGCGACGACTTGGCCGACGGCGGCTCGGGGCACTACGCCGCCTGCATCCGCGAGATCCGCGCGCGCAGCCCGCGCACGGTGGTGGAGACCCTCATCCCCGACTACCAGGGGACGGACCTCGCGACGCTCATGGAGGCCAAGCCCGACGTGCTGGCGCACAACGTCGAGGTGGTCTCGCGCCTCCAGCGCAAGATCCGCGATCCGCGCTGCAGCTTCGAGCGTTCGCTCGAGACGCTGCGCGGCGCCAAGCGCCTGCACCCCGACTGCTTCACCAAGAGTTCGCTGATGCTGGGACTCGGCGAGACGGCCGAGGAGACGCTCGAGGCGCTGGCGCTGCTGCGCGACGCGGGCGTCGACTTCCTCACGCTCGGCCAGTACCTGCGCCCCACGCGGCGCCACGCGCCCGTGCGCGAGTACGTGTCGCCGGAGCGCTTCCTGGAACTCGAACGGCACGCCCGCGGCCTCGGCTTCCTGCAGGTCGCCGCGGGGCCGCTCGTGCGATCCAGCTACAAGGCGGGCGAATACTACGCCGCGCGTCTCGTCCACGAGCGCCGCGCGCAGAGGAAGGCCGCCGACGGAGGCAACGCATCGTGACCGCGACAGAGATGTACTCGCTGATCAAGCCGGATGGCGGAGTGAAGGGCAAGGATCCCAAGCTCGCCCCCGACGAACTGCTCCACATCTACCGCACGATGCTGCGCGTGCGCGCCTTCGACGAGGTGTGCATGAAGCTGCAGCGCTCCGGGCGCATCGGCTTCTCCATCCCCAACCGCGGCGTGGAGGCCACGCAGGTGGGCGCGGCGGCGGCCCTGCGCAAGACCGACTGGATCTTCCCGAGCTACCGCGACTTCGGGATGGCGCTGTACCACGGCGTCACGCCGACGGAGATGATGCACACGATGTACGGCAACGGGGCGGACTGCGCCAAGGGCCGCCAGATGCCGGTGCACTTCACCTTCAAGGAGCCGATCAAGTTCTTCTCGATCAGCTCGCCGATCGGCACGCACATCGTGCAGGCGGTCGGCACGGCCCACGCGATGCGCTACCGCAAGGAGAAGAACGCCGTGCTGGCGAGCTTCGGCGACGGCGGCACTTCGTCGCTCGGCTTCCACTCGGGCCTGAACTTCGCCGGCGTGTGGAAGTCGCCCGTGGTGTTCCTGTGCCAGAACAACCAGTGGGCCATCTCCTGCCCGAGCTCGTCGCAGACCGCCTCCGAGAGCTACGCGATCAAGGCGCAGGCCTACGGCATGCCGGGCGTGCTCGTCGACGGCAACGACGTGCTGGCGGTGCGCCAGGTCGTGCTCGACGCGCTGGAGCGCGCCCGCAAGGGCGGCGGGCCGACGCTGGTCGAGGCCTACACCTTCCGCATGGGCGGCCACTCGACCTCGGACGATCCGACCAAGTACGTCCCGAAGAAGCTCCTCCTCGAGTGGGAGAAGAAGGACCCGGTCGCGCGCTTCGAGCGCTACCTCGCCAAGAAGAAGCTCTGGAAGGCGCCGCTGCGCGAGAAGATCTACGCCGAGTGCATGGACGAGGTGGGCGACGCGGTCAAGATCGCGGAAGCCACGCCGCCGCCCGCGCTGGAGACGATCTTCAGCGACGTGTACGAGACCGTCCCGCGGCACATCCGCCGCCAGGGGCAGGCGGCCTTCGACCTCGCGGCCCGCAAGGGCGACGCGGCCGCCGGTGGCGGCGCCTTCCCGCTCTGAACCCGGCACGCACCACTACCGCACGAATCAACGACATGGCGACGCTCACCCTCATCCAGGCCGTCAACGACGCCCTCAAGACCGCGATGCGCGACGATCCCGACGTCCTCGTCTTCGGCGAAGACGTGGGACCGAAGGGCGGCGTGTTCCTCGCCACCGACGGATTGACCAAGGAGTTCGGCGAGGAGCGCTGCTTCGACACGCCGCTGTCGGAGGACGGCATCGTCGGCACGGCGATCGGCATGGCCGTCAACGGCCTCAAGCCGGTGGCCGAGATCCAGTTCCAGGACTTCATCTTCCCGGCCTTCGACCAGATCGTCAGCGAGGCGGCCAAGCTTCGCTACCGCTCCGGCGGCCAGTACACCTGCCCGATGGTCATCCGCACGCCGTACGGCGGCGGCATCCGCGGCGGCCTGTACCACAGCCAGTCGGGCGAGGCCTACTTCTGCCACACGCCGGGCCTGAAGGTGGTCATCCCGAGCACGCCCCACGACGCCAAGGGGCTGCTGCTCGCCTCGATCGACGACCCGGACCCGGTGCTGTTCCTCGAGCCCAAGGCGCTCTACCGCTCGGTCAAGGGCGAGGTGCCCGAGGGCCGCTACAAGGTCGACCTGTCGACGCTGCGCACGGCGCGCGAAGGCGCGGGCGTGACGGTGTTCTGCTACGGCGCGATGGTGCCGGTGGCGCTGCGCGCCGCGGAGCAGGCCGCGGAGAAGGGCATCGAGTGCCTCGTCGTCGACCTGCGCACGCTGCTGCCGCTCGACGAGGACGGCGTCATCGACGCCGCCAAGCGCACCGGCCGCGTCGTCGTCGTCCACGAGGCCCCGCGCTTCTGCGGCTTCGGCGGCGAGATCAGCGCGATCCTCGCCGAGAACTGCATCGAATGGATGGAGGCGCCGATCGTGCGCGTGGCGGGCTTCGACACGCCCTTCCCGAACACGCTCGAGCACCACTACATGCCCGACGACCGCCGGGTCCTCGACGCGATCGAGCGCGTCTGGAACTACTGAACGCACGACCACACCGCGAGCACGCATCCAAACATGGCCAAGATCGACTTCAAGCTGCCGGACATCGGCGAAGGCATCGCCGAGGGCGAAATCGTCAAGTGGCTCGTCAAGCCGGGCGACTCCGTGAAGGAGCACCAGGCCGTCGTCGAGGTGATGACGGACAAGGCCACGGTCGAAGTGCCGTCGCCCGCCGCCGGCACCATCGGCGAGCTGCGCGCCAAGGAGGGCCAGACGGTGCCCGTGGGCAGCGTGATCTTCACGCTCGAGACCGCCGGCGCCGCGCCGGTGATGATGTCGCACGGCGGCGGCCACTCGGCCCCGGCCAAGGCCCCCGCGCCCGCGCCGACCAGCGCCCACGCGCCGGCCCAGCCCGCGGCCGCCGGCGCGGCCGGCAAGCTGCTCGAGTTCAAGCTGCCCGACATCGGCGAAGGCATCGCGGAAGGCGAGATCGTCAAGTGGCTCGTGAAGGCCGGCGACTCCGTGAAGGAGCACCAGGCCGTCGTCGAGGTGATGACGGACAAGGCCACGGTCGAAGTGCCGTCGCCCGCCGCCGGCACGAT